>JAWODZ010000025.1:0-39312 GCA_046483025.1 bacterium | reverse complement strand
AATGCCGGGGATCTATTATGGGTACACCTTCAAGATCTATTTTTTCTTTAACAGCCTTACTGGAAATTTGATCTTTATTACCAAGTATAGTAGTCCGGCAAATTTTTTCTTTATGTAACCTTTCAGCTGCTTTGATAATTCTTTGGTCAAATCCCTCAGGTAATACAATATGATTATTTTTTTGGGAAGCTTTATAGAGGATATCATTTAAAAACTCCATGAATGTTATCTCCTTTCGATTACTTTTGAAATTTTTTCTTTAATGCATGCGTTACATTTGGTGGTAAAAATAAATGTACATCACCTTCCATCTCAGCAACCTCTTTAGCAATAGAAGAATTAATATAAATATATTCCTCATTGGGCATGAGGTATACAGTCTCTAAAGAAGGTTTTAATTTTCTATTCATTAGGGCCATTTGAAACTCGTATTCAAAATCTGAAACAGCCCTGAGCCCCCTAATAATTGCATGAGCCTTCTTATTTCCAGCATATTCCACTAAAAGGCCGCTAAACGTTTCAACGGATACATTTTCAATATCCTTTACTGCTCCGATTATTAAATCTTTTCTTTCTTCCAGAGAAAAAAGAGGATTTTTTCTTCTATTATTTGAAACAGCAACAATTATGTGATCAAACAGATGACTTGCACGCTTGATTATATCTAAATGTCCTTTTGTTATAGGATCGAATGTACCAGGATAAATTGCGGTTTTCATGTTTTCATTCCTTATCTAAATAATTTTATGATCAATAATTAGCTGTAAATTGATATGACATTGATACCAAAATTTCGTTGTTTAATCATTCTTAAACCCTGTTTTCTTGTATCACTATCACCTTTACTATGTTTCACAAAAAGTAAACCATAATTTTTCAGGAGATTATATTCATCTATATACCTTACAATTTTTTCTCTCAGATTATCTTTAAAAGGAGGATCTGCTAAAATAAAATTAAAACTAATCCCTTTCCTACTCAGTCTGGGTAATTGGGTAAATACATTATCCTTTATAATAGAACTTTTATGGGTGAAATTGCATAATACTAAATTTTTTTTTATTATATTTACACTATATTCTGATCTATCAATAAAATGTACAAAGGAAGCACCCCGGCTAAGTGCTTCAATGCCAAGAGATCCACTCCCGGCAAAAAGATCAAGAACAGATGCATTCATAATTTTTAATTGCAAATAAGAAAAAATAAATTCTTTGACAATTCCTGTTGCAGGCCTGAATTTTTGTCCGGATGGTCCATATAATTTTCTTCTTTTAGCTTGACCTCCTATTACTCTAATCAATACACTTTACCGTATACTAAAATTAAAAAATTAGCTTATAAAACTTAAGTTTATTAAAAATTTAAGTCTCTCTCCCGTAAAATCTGTTATGCTTACAGGAGTAATAGTCATCTTATCAACAACATACTCCCCGCTATTTTGCATTACTATTGTAAGATAATTTATCAGGTTTTTCTTAATGCCTTCAACTTTAATCTGAAGAGGAACAACAGTTTTTCCTGATTCTGATTTAGCTGAGTATACTTTACCTTCCTTAAAAGTAAGAGAGTGAATATTTGCTGTTTTTTCCAGCCATTGGTTTAAAGATTGGGCTGTAGTAAAACTTTTTCCCGAACCAGCCTGTCCATACACTTTACCGGTTAATTCTCCGGAAATCATTCCCCAGTATCTAATTGTTCCATTTGTTCTATCACGGTCTTCAGGAGACAATTCATATTTATCAATATTAAAAATTTTTTTAATTCTTGTTGCTATTTCCTCACCAGCATTTGAAGTCAGTGAGGCATAACCAACTCTAAAATATTTATTTTTAATATCAATAATAATGGTCCCCAAACTATTATTTTGTGAAAAATATTCCACCAGAGAACCAATATTTTGGGCCAATGCTGTTGGTTTAATATCTGTATCAGTTGTACTCACTTCTTTTGTAGTCATATCAGGTTCAGTTGGTTGTTTCTCTGTACCTGGTGAAGCAACTGCACCACTGGATGTACTGTCCTGCTTACTTTCAGCCATTTGTTTCTTTTTTTGCTCGTTCAGTTCTTGAACATCAGGTTTCTCAGGAATTTTGTTTTGCATTTCTTTAACTGCATCAACTTTTGGCTTATAAATAAACTGATATCCTACAACTACAATCAAAATGATCCCTAATAAAATTAATAAAAATGGCGAAACTCCCTTTTTCTTTACCTCGCCAAAAGAGTAATCTTTTCCATCAATATCCCTTTTTTGTTCCTCGAACTCAGGTATTTCTTCGTCATCGCTTAATTCATCTTCCAGAAATCCTTCTTCATCCAAAGAATCCTCGCCACCTAATTGCTTATCAAGGTCACTATCAATATCATCTTCAGAATCTCCATCCAAATCTAAATCATCATCTAAATTAAAATCAGCATCCTGATCTTTTTCCAAATCTCCCCCTAAGGGTTCCTCATCATCAAAATCAAACTTGTGATCTAAATCTCCACCTAAACCTTCTTGATCATCTTGAGAATTATCATTAGATTTTTCTCCCCCCTTATCCTTTCCTTTTTCCTCCTCCTCATCATCTTTAAAAAGATTAATATCTACCATGACAAAAATCCTCCCTTAAATTCTTAAAATGTACCCCTTCCCATTTCTTCTATTTCATTTATATTTTTTTAATGCAACTCCAATCGATGAAGTAAATTTTTCAGGATTTTTTTGGAATACGTCTGTATCTGAAACTGATTGTGAAATACTAATTTTGGTAAAAGGATTCAGTATTTCTATTGGTGCTTCTATATGGTCAGCTAATTTATCCTGTAAATCATAAACTAATCCACCACCTGTTAAAAAAATAGTATTAAATTCTTCAATTTTGTTAACTATCTTATGGCCAAAAATCAATCTTTTTAATTCTTTTAATAATAAATCATTTATTTCTGAAACACTGACAACAACTGAATTATCATTTTTTTTTAATGAAATAGTATATGAAAGATAAAATTCCTTATCCTTGATAAAAATAATGCAAATATATTCTCTTTGCACATCAATTAAAACATTAATCTCTTCACTTAGCTGATAATTCTCTACTAATGAACGGATGTTAGAGAAAACATCCACATCTACATCTTTTAAAACCATACCTGTGTTTTCTACTAGTTTTATGAGCATGGATAAAACTTTTTTTCTGATTAACACTACAACATAAATAGGATTGCCAGAAAGGGTCTGGAATGGCAAGCGCTGATAATCAACAATATAATCCTCTAATGAAGAGATAACAGATTGTTGAGCTTCCCAATATAGCTGTTCTTTTATAAAATCTTTGTCAAGCCCCAGAGCAATAGGTATTCGTTTGATAAGAACACAACCACTATACAGTGAAATCCCGACTTCCTTGCCTGCTCCTAAATGCTGGTACAAATCAGTTAATATATCACTCTGAGTGTCCAGAAAATTATCCTGAGAAATCATTGTTTCCATATCAAAGGACTGTATTAGATTTTTAGAAACGAGATTCTGGACACTCTTATTTTTCATCAAAACCAGACAGATTTTATCTGGATTTATAGATAGTCCAATATAAGGCTTTTTAGAGTGATTATTCACTTAATAATCTATTTTATTGTCCTTATTCTTCCCAACTTTTTTTACTGTGATCTACTGTACCGTGATTTTTTATTTCCCGACCACCAAAAATCTTTTCAATAAACGGAACCCTGAGTTTTTTATAAGAGGTGTCGTTAGTAACCGGATCAATAATCATAATTCTTGCAGTTTTTTCGGTATCGATTATGGGACATTTTATCTCGAATTCAGGGGGTGTGGTGGTATCAATATAACTTACTAAATATGCCTCATTAGCCACTGGGCAACTTTTAACAGATGTTAATAAACTGTCACTAAATAAAGCAACAACACCCAAATCGTATAATGCCGAATGAGTTTCCGGGTCAGCATTGACTATACAATTCCATAATTCTTTACTATCAGGAAGATCAAGATTGTTCACCATATTTACAATTTTTTCATTACCAAATATATTAATCCATTTTACGGAATCATTAAGTTTCTTCAGAGCGGAATCTTTTTTCTTTAATTTTTCCTGTTCTTTCTCCCACAATATATCCTTTTCTTTCTTCCACATCAGCTCCTTGATTTGTTTCCAAAATTCTTCTCTATTCTGCTCTTTTTCTGCAATCCATTCTTGATAAGCTTCATCTTCCCAGGTTAACCTTCTATCACTTTCAAACAAATCTTTTTTAACATCGTCTACATAATCAGCATTATGAGCTAACCATTCCTGATATTCTTCTTCTTTAAGACTGTCAACAATTGTTTTCCAGAGTGAATCTTTCTGTGCTTTAAAACTTTCTTGTAAGGTATCTGGTACTTCAGTAAGCTTGTTTTCCAACCATTCTTTTTTTCTCTCTAATCTCCACCTTTTATCTAAAATTCTTTTCCAGACCTCAGAGTTTTCTTCTAACCATTCCTCTCCCTCTTTTCTCCAGAGCCTTTTGCGATCTTCTTTCCATCTCAATTCTTTTCTGTTTCCCCATAATACCTTTTTTTGCTCATCAATAATTGAATCTTTTTTTGTCTGAGAGAGGGTGTCGAACTGCTCGGTCCATCGAGGTCTTGTAGCTTGTTCCCAGCTGTCTCGATCTTTTCCTTCCTCTCCAGTCCAAATATCCTGCTTTAAAGCATAGTTAACTGTGGTTTTCAATTCTTCCTGAAAATACGGAGCATACTGATCCCAATAGCGTGTCCCAGTTAAATCTTTGTTTCTCCTGAACTCTCTTACAGAATATCTTCTCATAAATGTTGAAGTTGCCTGTTCTTCCAGAATGTTTATTATCTTATTTCTTGATAATAATTCTCTCCATTCTACTGATTCGTTTATAACTTCATCATCTCTAACAGAATCCGGACTGGATATATATTCTTGTAACTCATAGACCAATTTATATTGTAACGAATCCCATTTAGAAAGATTGTGTAAGGATAACCCGGATTCCAGCCTTGTTAATATGAGGTTTCTTAAATCTTCCGGAAGATTTTTTTGCATTACAAAATCTTTAAGTTTGTCTTTTTCCGTTATTGTATCCCACTGTAATACAGAATCTAATCTTGCCAGAGCAGTGCTGTCATCCAATACATTCTGAATTAATTTAGGAATACTATCAGAATAAGTTCGATAATTACTATAATATTGATATTCATACTGCTGCAGAGCTTCCAATCTTGAGCGACAAATACTTTGTAAATTTTCCTGCTTTTCCCAGACTTTTTTGGGATAAAGAATTGCCCATATTAAAACAACAATCAATATCACAATAATTAATTCGAAAATAAAGCTCCCCTTTGATTTTTTAATCATCTGTTTCCCTCCATTATTATATTTTGGTTATTCTTGTTAATTTTTAAAAAAGGCTTTAATTTCTCTATAGTTTTTTCGCCAATACCTTTTACACTTGTTAATTCCTCTATTGAATTAAAACATCCTTTTGATGTTCTGTATTGTACAATTCTCTCTGCTTTTACCGGTCCTATCCCAGGTAATTTTTTAAACTCCTCCAGATTTGCCTGATTTAAAAAAATATACTTCTTATTATTAAGATTACTATTACTATCATTATGTTTACTGTCTGAGTAAACAGAATTAGCTGATTTTGTACTATCCTCGAAATTTTTTAACCCCAGAGAATGTGTCTCCGGCAATGGGGTTAATTTAACCTGAAAGATCCGAACTGCCAGTCCAATTAAAAAAGTTGAAAGCAGAAAGATAATAAATTTGCTTTCTTTAGCGGTAAACCCTACCATTACTGCACCTTTGGATAAATTTCTTTAACACCGGAAAGTTCCTTAAAAAGCTTTTTGGTTTCTCTTGAAATCTTCTCCGGTGTCCATACATTCACCCTTACCAATTGATCACCCCGGCGTGATGAATGTAAATGTGGTATACCTTTACCCCGCATTCTTAATATTTTTCCTGACTGGGTTCCGGGGTCAATGTATAATTTTGCTTTTCCTTCTAAAGTCGGAATTTCAACTTCATCGCCTAACACAGCCTGAGTGATACTTATATAAAGGATGTACAGTATGTCATCCCCGTGTCTTTCAAAATATTTGTGTTTCTGCTCCTCAAATATTACATGAGCATCCCCTGCAGGACCTCCCTTTGGCCCTATATCTCCCTTACCTCTTATGGTTAAATAGTTCCCTGAGGAAACACCTGGCGGAACCTTTACTTTTACAGTTGTAGCTCCTTTTTTTCTTCCCTCACCTCTACAATCAGGACACGGTTTTGTAATGATTTTACCTTCACCGCCACAACGGGGACAGATTTTAACGTTTACAAACTGCCCCAATAAGGATTGACTTACCTGCCGTACTTGTCCAGAGCCCTGGCATTCCGCGCAGGTAGTGATAGAATTGTTATCCTTAGCACCTGTTCCGCCACAAGTTTCACACTTTACTTTTCTTTTTATATCTATCTTTTTTTCAACCCCTGCAGCAATTTCTTGCAAAGAAAGCTTCAGTTTTAACTGTATATCATTACCTCTTAAGGGACCTCTTTTTTTCCTGCCCCCTCCAAAAATATCTTCAAATCCGCCAAATCCACCAAATCCTTCCATAAAGGTACGCAAGGCATCAGAGAGATCAAAATCAAAACCACCAAAACCTGCTCCAGCTCCGCTGCCTTTTACCCCGGCATGCCCAAAACGGTCATACCTCGTTCTTTTCTGTGGATCACTTAAAACTTCGTATGCCTCAGATGCCTCCTTAAATTTTTCTTCAGCCTCCTTATCATCCGGATTTTTATCAGGATGATATTTAATAGCTAACTTTCGATATGCCTTTTTTATTTCTTCTGTATTTGCATTTCTACTAATTTCCAAGACTTCATAATAATCACGCTTCGTCATGTCAAATTCCTCTCAAGAAAATACTTACTTACTGACCACAACCTTGGCATGACGCAATACATTTCCATTTAAAAAATATCCTTTCTGATGCTCTTCCAGAACAATATCTGATTCTACCCCCTCCTTTTTTACCTGCATTATGGCATCATGGAATTCAACCTCAAAAGAGTTGCCTTCTGAACACATCGGTTCAAGGCCTTCTTGTTCAAGGATGCGCAATAAATTTTTATAAATCAGTTCTACGCCTTTATAAAATTCCTCATCCTTATTTTTTGCATGTTCAGGATCAAGTGATCTCTCTAAATCATCAATTATCGGTAATATTTTTTTTATAAGATCGGCATTGGCATTTTTGATAATCCGAGAAACCTCTTTTTCAGTGCGCTTTTTAATGTTATCAAGCTCTGCCCGTGTTCTTAGAAGCGTATCTTTTAAATTTTCATTTTCCTTTTTCAGCTTCTTTAATTCCGTAAGTAATTCATTCTTAGTTTTGGTTTTTGTTCTTTTTTTACTCTTTGTTTTTTTTGATATTTTTTCTTCTGTTGTTATGTCTTTTTTCTTATCCATTGGTAATCTATTTCTATTGTATTGGTTATATTCAACGGAGGTAATGATTAATGGTTGTTGTAACACAATCAATCAGAGGTAGAATAGTATCATATTGCAACCGGGTAGGTCCTATCACTCCTAAGGTCCCATAATCTTTACCGCGCTGATAGTTACTTTTAATAACAGTGAAATCTTTTAATCTTTCATTCTCATTTTCAGTGCCGATAGTGATTTCTGTTTTCTCAACTTTTCGATTAAATAATTTAATCAATTTTTTCCTGTCATCTATTAAATAAAAAAATTGGCCTAATAAATCAGTATTTAAAAATTCCGGCTGATTAATAATATTATATGTACCACATGTATGGATATCCAGGGGTTCGGAAAAATTAAAAAGAACAGGAGCTGTATTTAGAAGTATATCCAATAATTCCCTATTCTTAAGGTCTGCATCACGCATCCTTTTTTTAATAGACTTTATTATCTGTTCTAAAGATAAACCGCTTAATCTCTCATTAATCAGAGAAGCTGCTCTCTGCAAATCTTTTTGCTTTAATTCTGAAGAAATCTCCAGAACATAGGTTTTAACCAGACGGCTGCGGACATGTATAACTGCTAAAACTTTTTTCTCAGAAAGTCCAATAAGTTCCATCCGGTCGAATGTTCCTTCTGACATCCCGGGAGTTAAAACTACTGCCAGCTCACTGGAAATCTCACCTAAAATTTTTGATGCCTGTTCCAGCAGTATATTTAAGTCTCCCCTGGCTTCCTTAATAGCCTGATGAATCTTATTTTTTTCATTATTATTGGGAAATTTTATTGTCATTAATTCATCAACATAAAATCTGTATCCTTTGGTAGTTGGAATACGTCCTGCAGATGTATGAGGTTGCTTTAAAAATCCTTTTTTTTCTAAATTCATCATTTCTTTTCGTATAGTAGCAGTACTGCAGTTTAAATTGTTATTTTTTACCAGATGGTGTGATCCCACTGGAACTGCTTTGTTCACATATAACTGAATTAACCCTTTTAATACTTCTGCTTGTCGTTTTGTTATGGTATTCATTTTACATTTATTCTCTATAACCTAAATAAAATCATATTAAAGATAAAAATTTTTGTATATAGAGTCAAGATAAAAAATTATTTAAAAAAATATTCTTGATTTTTGCTGCTTTTAACAGTATACTTATAATTTATGACTTTATCAATTAAGGAGACCGGTATGAAAAAAAATTTATTTAAACTTACTAATGCCATTTTATGGTTTGTTGTTTCTTTTTCTCTTCCTTTAAAAGCAATTGACACTCAAAACACCAGACTGTTAAGCCAACCAGCTACCAATACCCGGCACATTGCTTTTGTCTATGCTGGTGATATCTGGATAGGAAATCATGACGGCAGATCACTGAGAAGACTTACATCACACACAGGTTATGAAAGTAATCCTATATTCTCACCGGATGGAAATCTGATTGCATTCAATGCTCAATATGACGGCAACACAGATGTTTATATTGTCTCCTCCCAGGGTGGTGTTCCCAAACGCCTTAGTGTTCATCCGGGAACAGATTATGTCTGCGGATTTACTCCGGATGGAAAATCTGTGATTTTCCGCTCTTCCCGTAACTCTTTCACCCGCCGGTATTCTCAGCTTTTCTCTGTTCCTATACAAGGTGGATTCCCCCAACAGCTGAAAATACCCCGAGTTTTTAAAGCCTGTTATTCACCGGACGGAAACTATATCGCTTATGTTCCTTTTGCAGAAGTATATCATGAATGGAAACACTATCGGGGAGGTACTGTTACTGAAATCCGGATAATGGATCTGAGTGACTATTCAATTGAAACAATACCTCAACCCCGGACAAGATGTAATGATACTGATCCGGTCTGGATAGGAAATACTATTTATTTCCGTTCAGACAGAAACGGGGAATTTAATATTCATTCTTTCGATTTTACTGACAAGACAATTAATCAGTTGACCCATTTTGCTGACTTCCCGGTTTTAGACTTGGACGGTAGCGACAATGATCTAATTTTTGAACAGTCTGGATATCTACATCTTTTTTCTCTCTCAGATAATCAACATCAGCAATTAAAAATTGGAGTAGCAACTGACCTTCAGAGCATCAGATCCAGATATGTGAAGGGATTTGACTGGATAGGTGACTCTCAAATATCACCCTCCGGTTCCAGAGCAGTGCTGGAATACCGGGGAGATATTATAACACTTCCGGCTGAAAAAGGTGATCCCCGTTATCTTACCGGCTCTTCCGGAATTCATGAACATACACCGGCCTGGTCCCCGGATGGTAAAAAAATTGCCTTTTTTTCAGATCAGTCCGGAGAATATGCTCTGCATATTCTCTATAGAGATAATGACAACCAGATTGAAAAAATCAAGCTGAACGGAACCGGTTTTTACAGCGGACTTGCCTGGTCTCCGGACAGTAAAAAACTTATCTTTTCTGATAATGGAAGAAATCTCTACTGGGTGGGGATTGGATCAGGAAAACCAGGAAAAATCGTCCAGGAATCCATTTACATGCCCGGTTCATTTGGTTCTTTTCAGGGCAGCTGGTCTCCTAATTCAGAATGGATTGCATATACTCTGAATACAGAATCTTATATAAAACAGCTCTATCTTTATTCTTTGGAGAAAGGAAAATCATATCCTATCACCAGAGGAATGAGTGAAGTAAGTGAACCTGTTTTTGATAAAAGCGGAAAATATCTATACTTTTTTTCTTCTACTGATGCTGGTCCGGTAAAACACTGGTTTGCCATGTCCAGCGAAGATATGGAACTGAACAGAAATCTTTATCTGCTGACCTTGAGCAAGGATATTGGAAATCCCCTGGCAAAAGAAAGCGATGAAGAAAAAATTGATGTTCAGGATTCTGATGATACAAAACAAAACGAAGCAGAAACAAAAGATGAAATCTGTATAGATCTTACCGACATTGAAAACCGTATTATTGCTCTTCCGATAGATGAGGCCAACTACAGATCACTTGCTTCCGGGGATGAAGGTACAATCTACTTTTTAAAACAAAACGGAACCCAGGCAACACTGCATTCATTTTCTTTACAGGATCAGAAAGTTAAGACCTTACTCTCCGGTCTGAGGAGCTACGCCTTATCAGCGGATCACAAAAAGATTTTATATCGGACAGGCAGCGACCTTCATATTGTTAAGGTTGCTGATAAGATTGAATCCGGAACTGGTAAACTCAACACTAATGCTGTGGCAGTTAAAATTGACCCTGAAAAAGAATGGAAGCAAATTTTCCAGGAAGCATGGCGGATTAACCGTGATTATTTTTATGATCCTAATTTTCATGGCTGTGACTGGAAAGCTATGAAGGAGAAATATGCACAGTTTCTGCCACATGTCGCTTGCAGAAATGATTTGAACCGCATTATTCAGTGGATGTGCAGTGAATTGGTGGTTGGGCACCATAGAGTCGGTGGTGGTGATGATATCATAGAAGCAGAAACTATTCCCGGCGGACTTCTTGGTGCTGATTATGAAATTGATAATAACAGGTATAGATTCAAGAAAGTATACGGGGGATTGAACTGGGATCCTGATCTTCATTCTCCGTTAAAACAGCCGGGTGTTGAAGTGAAGGCAGGTGAATACTTACTGGCAGTAAACGGAAAAGAATTGTATACCTCAGAAAATATCTATAAGAGATTTGAAAATACATCCGGTACAATTGTATCAATTACTGTAGGACCTGATCCGGATGGTAAGAACTCCCGTACTGTAGATGTAGTACCGATTGACAGTGAATCTTCCCTGCGAAACAGAGACTGGGTTGAATCAAATATTAAAAAAGTTCACAAAGCTACTGATGGCCGCGTAGCATATGTATATGTTCCCAATACTACCAGTCTGGGGCATACTTATTTCAAACGCTACTTTTTTCCGCAGGCTGATAAAGATGCTATTATTATTGATGAACGGTTCAATGGGGGCGGTCAGGTAGCAGACTACTATATCGATATTCTGCGGCGTCCTTACATCTGTCACTGGAATTTGAGATATGGTAAAGATCTTCGTACACCCAGTGCGGCTATACATGGTCCCAAAGTAATGCTGATAAATGAAACAGCAGGCTCAGGCGGGGATTTGCTTCCCTGGATGTTCAGAAAATTGGATATAGGCACTCTTATAGGTAAAAGAACCTGGGGAGGGTTAGTAGGAGTTTTAGGATTTCCCATGTTATTAGATGGAGGATATATAACAGCTCCCAATCTGGCTATCTGGACTGAAGATGGATTTGTGGTAGAAAATGAAGGAGTACCGCCTGATATTGAAGTTGATCAGACTCCCAAAAAAGTAATTGAAGGACAAGATCCTCAGTTGGAAAAGGCGATAGAGGTTATTCTAAAGCAATTAGAAGAAAATCCTCCCAAAGAATACAAGAGACCGCCGTATCCGGTAAGGGTTAAAAAGTAATGAAACTCAACCCTGACAGGGTCTCTTATTCGACCCTGTCAGGGTTGAAGTGCAAGTCATACCTGCTGGTTTATATATTTATTCTATGAAAGTTAGAGGAAAAAGAAAAAATAGAAAAATACTACTTATCGATGGTCATCAAGGCAGTAAACATATATCTTCATCATTCGAGTCTACCCATACTATTAAACCAACATTACATAAACAACATTCCAATCAATATATATTAACAATAACTGGAGACAACATTTCTCCATATGTTCAAGATAGCCTCGAAATCACGGATGATATTACTATTGATGTCTCTGTTAAGCGTACAGTTACTAATATAGATAGTAATGTCTACCAGACTGTGAAAATAGACGATCAATGGTGGATGGCAAAAAATTTAAAAGTTACCCACTACCGTAAAGGTGATGCCATACCTAATGTAACCAGTAATTCAAAATGGGTAAATTTATCAACCGGGGCTTATTGTGTGTATGATAATAATGAAAGTTATGCTGATACCTATGGCTATCTGTATAACTGGTATGCAGTAAATCACAGTCGTAACATTGCCCCTGAAGGCTGGCATATGTCCACAGAAGAGGAGTGAAACGAACTGGAGATGTATCTAGGTATTAGTCAGGCAGAAGCAGATGATTATGGATATCGGGGCACAAATGAAGGCAGCAAACTTGCAGGTAATGCATCTTTATGGTATGATGGTGATTTGAAAAACATTGCTGCCTTTGGCACCAGCGGTTTTTCCGCGCTTCCCGGTGGTTATCGCGACTACTACGATGGTTCCTTCAGCGGTATGGGCCACGACGCGCACTTCTGGTCAGCTACAGAGAATAATACGGGCTATGTCTGGTCCCGGGAACTGTATTACCACAATTCAGAAATGTGCCGTAACGATTATAATAAGCACTTCGGGTTTTCGGTGCGGTTAGTCAGGGATTAGACTATTTGGCTGTTTGTCTATTTGATTTATATTTTTACTCTCTGTTTCCCAAACCCCAGTTTAAAAATCCTGATATTTAAAGAAACTCTGTTTCTTTAATAACAGCATCTAGAAGCTAGTAATGGAAGATCAATATAAAATATGCGAACAGGATGGTATTCATGTTCTTACTTTAACCATTAAGAAATGGTAGGTGAAGCAGAGTTTCACAGTATAGGTGCGTTCCAAAACAGGAGTTTTGAAACGAGGTGTAAAAGAAGGGGAATTGCTTACATATAAAAAACTCCAAATAATTGGTATTGATACAGTAAGAATTGATAAATTTGATAATTTAGAATATGAAATTAATTTTTTAAAACTCGAAACCTTCGAAAAATTTAAAAATTTGCATCACATATGAAATCAACAAAAAAACAACCCACAACAATCAAAACCCAAATCCCGGATGTTTTAGAAGATTTTCTGTCGGGCAAGTCGGAAAATACACTGCGGGCGTACAGCCGTGATCTGGAAACCTTCAGGGAACTCATGGGTGTTGAATCCAGGAAAACTGTGGTTGATATATTCTTGTCGGACAGCCCAGGGGAAGGCAAATTCACTGAGTCTGAAATACAAAGATTATCTGATTAATCACTCCGACAATCTTTCTCCCAACACCATAAACAGAAAATTAAGGCCCTTTCCGAATGGATCCTGACAAATCCCCGGCTTTCTGAATTTAAATACAACCTGGCGGGAAAGCTATTAACATCTTAGTTTGATTACCTGTGAGGCCAAGCTTGCTGGCAGAGAACCCTGGGCTTTAAAAATTGTATATTTAAGTATAAAAAATTTCATCCAAATTATTTTTACCTTGACAAAATCTCATAATTTTTATATATTAGACAACTTTGCAAGGAAAGAATTTATGGAAAAAAGAAAAATGAAAAAAAGACGTATTGCTGCAAAAGAATCATTACCATTCAGTCCGACCAATTATTTACTGTTCGGCATAGGTCTGTTTGTAATTATAATTGGATATATTTTATTATCAATCGGGCCCTGGAATAGTTTTTATTCGCTAACAGCAGCGCCGATTTTTCTGGTTATCGGTTATTGTATTATTATTCCGGTAGCAATACTTTATCATAAAAAAAAGAACGCACAAAAGGGCGATTAGCTCAGCTGGTTTAGAGCGCTTGCCTTACAAGCAAGAAGTCACTGGTTCAAATCCAGTATCGCCCACAAAATCCATAAAGCATTGAATAATAATGCTTTATAATATTTTTCAAAGGGGCTGTAGTTCAACTGGATAGAGCACCGGCCTGTCACGCCGGAAGTTGCGGGTTCAAACCCCGTCGGCCCCGCTTATTTATTATTTTCCCGGTTAAAAAATCAAATTTTGTCCTTTTATAAGTTGATTATTACAAAAATTATTTTTATAATTTTATAAATACATTTATTTTTTTTTATAGGAGAAAAAAATGACAAAAACCTTTTGGAATGATATAAAAGCAGCCTTAAATTCAGGCGCAGAAATTATTGCTGATAAATCTGAAGAATATCTGGCATTTACAATGATAAAAAAAGAGATATTTAAACTCAAAAATCAGCAAAGAAAATTATTTATTGAACTGGGAGAAAAAACGTATAAAACATTATCTAAGAAAAAAGATGCAAATGTGGCATCCAACCTCAAGATTAGGGAATTAAACAAAAAAATAAAACATGTTCAATCAGAGTTAAAAAAACAGGAAAATGAATTAAAAAAATTAAAAAAAGAATCTTCTCAAAAAAAGAAAAAATCTTCTCCTGCATCGGAGAAAAAAACAAGTTCATCAAAGACAAAAACATCTCCCAAAATCAAAAAATCACCTCCCAAATCCAGTAAAACCACTAAAGGAAAAGGCTCCTGAAATTTCCGATTAAAACAAAATGCATATTTTTCTTTTTAATTCTGTCTATAAGACTTTTTTCCCAGGATAAAACTGATACTTTTTCAATCATAAAAGATACTCCCAGACGTTTTACCCTAAAAGAAACCAATCCCATTAAAACCATCTGCCTCAGTTTTGTAGGTGATCTGCAAATGGGGGGCAGCTGCCTTCCGGTTATCCAAAGTAAAGGATATGATTACCCCTTTGACTCCACCAGAATCCTTATCAGCAGATCAGATCTGGCTGTTGCTAACCTTGAGGCGCCCTTTGTCCTGCAGGGTAAACCATTTAATAAAAAGTTTACTTTTCTGGTTCATCCCGAATGGGCAGCTGGAGCGCTCAGAGCAGGCTTTAATGTATTCACTCTGGCCAATAATCATATTCTTGATTACGGCCCGGAAGGGCTGGCAACCACCATTCAAACCCTGGATAGCATGCAGATTAAGCATTGTGGAGCAGGAGAAAATATAGATGATGCTGAAAAACCCTGTCTTGTAACGGTCAATAACTGGAAGATTGCCTTTTTTGCTTTTTCACTTACTTATCCGGCAGAATTCTGGGCAAACAAAAATAAACCTGGTACTGCCTATCCCCATCTAAAGAGAATAAAATCTCAGATAAAAAAAATACGCGATAATTGCGATTTGATAGTAGTAGCTTTTCACTGGGGCGGAGAATTATGGACCTTTCCTAAGCCATATCAGATATTTTATGCTCATAAAGTTATTGATTTTGGTGCTGATATAGTCATCGGTCATCACCCCCATGTTGTGCAGGGTATGGAATTTTATAAAGATAAATTCATTGCCTACAGTCTGGGTAACTATGTTTTTGGCTCTTACAGCAGAAAAGTTTCATTCAGTATTATTCTGCAGATGCGTTATGATAACCGGGGATTATTGTATGCTGAGGTAATACCTATCGATGTTTTTAACCCCCGGGTTCAGTTTTGTCCGACCATTATCCGAAAAAAAAAGAGAGGGGATATCATAGAAGAACTGAATACAATCTCTCTGAAATTCAATAATAATAAGAAAATAATACGAAAATCAGGGTTGATCGTTCACCCAGAGCAAGAAAAATAAAAAAATTCCTCGATTAAATTATAAATTTTTTTTATATTACAACTTCTTGTGAATATGGTAAACAAATTTTAATAAAGAGGAGATATATATGCCGTTTATTCCATCTACTGAAGAAAACCGAAAACAAATGCTAAATGCCATAGGAGTCTCGGATTTCGAGGAACTCCTGAAAGACATCCCTGACAATGTACGTTTTAAAGGCGATCTTGATTTACCCCGGCCTCTTTCAGAAATTGAGGTAACCAATCTTTTGGAGAAACTGGCAGCCAAGAACAAACATACTGGTACTCACGCCTGCTTTCTGGGAGCCGGTGCGTATGATCATTTCATTCCTGCTGCAGTTGATCATGTTATTTCCCGGCCGGAATTTTATACTGCCTATACTCCCTACCAGCCTGAAGTAAGTCAGGGGAATCTTCAGGCAATTTATGAATATCAGACTATGATCGCCAATCTCACCGACATGGATGTGGCTAATGCCTCTCTCTATGACGGTGCCTCAGCCCTGGCAGAAGCAGCCCTGTTAAGTGCAAATTATACCAGAAAAGAGGACATACTCATTTCTAAAAGTGTGCATCCTTTTTACCGGGAAGTTGTGGAAACCTATTGTAACAGGAGTGAAATCAATTTAAAAGAAATTAATATTTCTGACTATCGTACAGATATAGATCAGCTGAAGAATCTGACAAATGAAAACACAGCCGGTCTTCTGGTGCAGAGTCCCAACTTCTTTGGATTTTTAGAGAACCTAAGGGAAATGGAAAAAATCATTCATGAAGTTAAGGGATTATATACAATTTCGGTTGATCCCATTTCTCTGGGGATTTTAAAACCCCCGGGAAAATATAATGCTGATATTGTAACCGGTGAAGGTCAGGCTTTGGGAAACCACCTTTCCCTGGGCGGCCCCTATCTGGGAATTTTTGCGGCAAAAAAATCTCTTATCAGAAAAATGCCCGGCCGTATTGCTGCTGTAACTGAAGATAAAGACGGAAGACGGGGATTTGTGCTGACCCTCCAGACCCGGGAACAGCATATCCGGCGGGATAAAGCCACCTCTTCTATCTGTACCAACCAGCAACTATGTGCTCTGGCTGCTACAGTGTATATGGCTTTAATGGGTAAAAAAGGAATTCCTGCCGTGGCCAATCTTTGTGTACATAAGGCTCACTATCTGGCTGAAAAACTTGCTGAAATTAAAGGAGTAGAACTTTTAGAAAAACATCCGTTCTTCAAAGAATTTGCCTTGAAAACTCCGGTAAAGGCAAATAAAATAATTAATCAGATGCGGAAAAAAAATATTTTTGCCGGAATTGATCTTTCCAGATTTGATTATGATTTGGAAAATGCTCTTCTGATTGCAGTTACAGAAAAGAGAACCAAAGAAGAGATGGACAGATATGTGGAAGTTATGAAGGAGATCATACAAGAGTAGAATATTATATCTTTAGAACCTGAACAGGTTAGCGTGCAGAAACCAGAAGACAGAAGTTAGAGGCCAGAGGGTATTATTTGCAAACAGATTGATTTTCAAAAATAATATGGATTAAAAACCCCTCTTAATCTCCCCTTATCAGGGGAGTGTTTGTTGTGATATTATTTTTGAAAATCAAGTCGTTCAATAGTTACATTAAATTATTCAAACAGAGATCCAAAGCCACAAAGAGACTATAAAATTATATTTATTATTATTCTTTGTGCTTCTGAGTCTTTGTGTGATTTAAAAATACATAAGTTCAGAAATCAGTGGTCAAATTGACTGCAGACCGCGGACCTTCAAGACCGTTTTAATTATCATGGGGGTTACAATGAAAAAAATAATTTTTATCATAACTGTTTCTGCACTTTTACTGAATTATATTTTATGCGGAAAAAAACAAAAAGAACCGGAACCCGGGCCTGCGGCAGAAGAAGTACTACAGCTCAGTGAGAAAATTGAAGCTGAGGTAGAACTCCCTCAGACTCAATGGACGCAATCCCTGGTTGTACGACCTGCTCTTTCTTTAGAAGAAAAAGAAGTTGATCCGTTTCATTCAATATTTACCCAAAGCCTGTATGATAGAATTGCTGAAAATACATCCTTAAAAACTACTCTGTCAACACCCTCATCCGTTCAGGAGAAAGAAGATTATGAGCTGGTTACATCAGTACAAAAAGAACATGGTGCTCTTACAGCTGAAGTCAGTGTCAAAGACCTTCACAATGATTCCACTATCTTTAAAAAACGTTACCAGAGTAAAACAGATTCAATTTTTTCTTTGGTAGAACATATTTCAGCAGAGCTTCCGGCCGAGATTGTCTCTCAAGACAGTGTGTTTAAGTCGACTCCATCCCCTAAAGTATCTGAAAAACTCCTAAATGAGTATGGAAAGGCTGTTTCTTTATATCAAAAAAATACTCATGAAAATACTGATCAAGCGGTCAAGATATTCAAAAACATTCTCAGACAGGATTCAAGCTTTGTTTTAGCCTATACTGGCCTTGCCCGCTGCTATCTTCAAATCGTGTATCAGGGATGGGACAGAAATCTGGTCTGGCTGCGTCTGGCTCAGGAAACTGCCCGGAAGGCTTTACAGAAAGGTGAATCAGCCGATCTCCACCTTATCCAGGGAAAAGTCTATCTTAAATTCGGGGATTATAAAAAGGCGGAAGAGCATTTTCGTAAAGCAGTTAAAACTAACCCGAATCTGGCTGAAGCCTGGGCCGGTCTGGGGAATGTGTATAATTTTTACGGTCTTTATAATCCCAGCATAACATCTTTTTCCAATGCACTGGATCTACATCCGCTTGACATTGAATCAAGAATAAGTCTCAGTATGCTTCAAACAGGTCTAAGAAAATATAAAGAAAGTCTTCAGACTATACAAAAAGGATTGGATCAGTATCCCGACAAACTGTTTTTCCATTCTTTTTTAGGATTAATACGACTGTATCAGAATGATCCGGGACAGGCAGAGCAGGAAATCAAGATAGGATTGAACAGTGATCAATATACTGTTTTCTCTCATGCGGTATCAGCCATGATCCAGGCCAGAAAAGGGAATCAGGATCAAGCCCTGGCTGGAGTCGAACTGGAAGTAAAACCGTATGTGAACAACAATGCCTCGCTTGCCACCGCAGTAGCAGCAGTGTACGCGCTGCTTGGCAGGAACGGTCTGGCGGTTCAGTGGATCCAGAAAGCTCATGAGTATGGATTCAAAGAATATCTATGGCTTGCCAATGATCCTCATTATGATAATCTGAGAGATGACCAGCGGTTTATAGCTATAATGGATACCATTAAAACTGAATGGAAACGGAACCTGGAAAATTATAAATCCTTGTAAACTTGAATTAACATTTTTTCCAGATAAATTACCTGGTCTGAATAATTCATATGCCACCAAGACTCAAAGACTCTAAGGTTTACCAATTAATGTGATTATAAAATGAATTTTATACATAAGGAGATGATATTATGTCAAAAGTTACTTCTCATTTTTCCGGGAGAAGTGTATTGCTGCTGTCAATTTTCTTTTCCACCTGCTTCACTTCCCTTCCGGCTCAGGAGAACATTATCAGTCCCAAGGAATTTTTTGGTTTCTCTCCGGGGGCAGACCGGAAACTGGCCAGGTGGGACAGAATAGCTGATTATTTTTATCAGCTAAAAAAAGCAAGCGAGAAGATAAAAGTGATGAATATGGGATCCTCAACCAAGGGGAATCCTTTTCTGGTACTGGTGATCTCCTCTCCGGAAAATCTGTCAGATCTGGATCAATTACAAAAAATTAATAAAAAAATATGTGATCCCCGTAATATTCCTGAAGAAAAAATCAACAGGTATATTAATGAGGGAAAAGCAGTGATATGTCAATCCATGGGCCTGCATGCTACTGAGGTGGGAGGAACTCAGATGACTCCGGAACTGACCTATGACCTTCTTTCCCGAAATGATACAGAAACACTGCGAATACTGAATAATGTTTTATTTTTCATGATCCCCTGTTTTAATCCGGACGGACAGATCATGGTGACTGACTGGTACAGGGAGACAGTGGGAACTGAGTATGAAGGATTATCTCTGCCCTGGCTGTATCATACATATGCTGGTCATGACAACAACAGAGACGGTGATTATCTAAATTTACAGGAGTCTAAATATGCAGCAAAACTGATGTATGTTGACTGGCCGCCCCAGGCTTATATTGATCATCATCAGATGGGCAGTTACGGAGCCCGGTTCTATGTCCCTCCTTATTGTGAACCTCTCCGTCCCCATGCAGATCCTCTGATCTGGCGGGAGATCAGCTGGTATGGATCGCATATTGCTTACAAACTGGAAGAAGCAGGAATGAAGGGTGTGATCAATAATGCTATGTTTCCGGGCTGGGGACATTTCGGCTGGCACTGGATCACTCCATTTCATAATATAGCAGGAATGCTCACTGAATCAGCCAGCACCAAACTGGCTACTCCCCTTTATATCCATCCGGATCAGCTTAAGGGAGGAAGCCGGCAGTTTCCTGAATATGAAGCCCAGTCCACGTTTCCCAGTCCCTGGCCGGGCGGATGGTGGCGTCTTGGTGATATTGTAAAACAGAAAATAATATCAGCCCGGGCCTTACTGGATCTGGCAGCCAGAAACAAAAAAACTGTATTAAGAAATGCTTATCTTAAAGCAAAACATCAAACTGAAAGAGGTGCTGAGGGTGATATCAATGCAGTTGTAATTCCTGCTGATCAGCATGATTATCTCACTGCGATTAAAATGATCAATACACTCATGAATTCAGGTATTGAAGTACAAAAAGCTCAGCATAGTTTTTCAATTAAGAACAGAGTCTATGCGGAGAATTCTTATCTCCTATCACTGGCTCAGCCCAAGATGGGACTTATCCGTAATCTGCTCATGGAAACTCATTATGCAGACAATCCCTGGACCCGCGGCAGAGATGATGCCCCACTGCACCCTTATGATCTTGCCACCCATACTATGAATGAATTTATGGGAGTGAAAGCAATTCCGGTTAACTGTAAAGAAGAGTATGATTTCAGTATTTTAGAACAACAAGAAAAAATAAAGGGCAGGGTTTATTCCAAAGGAGAAGCATATATTCTTGACGGCAAGTTAAACAACAGCTTTAAGGCAGTCAATGCCTTACTGGATAAGGATGTAGAGGTGCAGCGACTTGATAAATCATTCCACCAGCACCGGCAGGGTGATTTTATAATTTACTCAGCATCAGAAAATATTCTCTCCGATGTAGCTCAGAAAACGGGAGTTGATTTTTGGGCACTGGAAACAATTCCTGAAACCGGAATTCACACTGTAAAACGAGGGCGCCTGGGAATGTACAGACGCTACTGGGGAGGCAATATGGATGAAGGATGGACCCGTTTGCTTCTGGAACAGTTTAACTTTCCTTACGAGTCTTTACGGGATGCTGAGATTAAAAAAGATAACTTACACAAAAAATGGGATGTGATCATTCTGCCCAGTGATTCCCCGGAAATGATCACCGGAGATTTTACAGAACGCTACAGACGCTGGCTGTCAACAGATTATCCTGAAAAGTACAAAAGCGGGATCGGTGAGCAAGGTACCGAAAATCTGAAAGAATTTGTCAGAGACGGGGGGACACTGGTTACTTTGGGAGAGTCATATAAATTTGCTGTGGAAAAATTTGACCTTAAAGTTGAAAACATATTGGAGAAATACAAGACCTCTGAATTTTTCTGTCCCGGATCAACTATACGGGTTCGGTTTGATAATACGCATCCCCTGGCCTATGGTATGCCGGAGGAGGGACTGGTTGTTTTCCGCAGCAGTCCTGCTTTTGAAATTATTCCCGGCAGATTCAATCATAAATATGAAACTGTAGTACGGTATGCAGAAGAAAATCTGCTTAAGAGCGGGTGGCTGATCGGAGAGGACAAGCTTGCTGAAAAAGCAGGTATGGTCTGCGCTCAGTATGGGAAAGGGCGTATTGTCATTATCGGATTCAGAACTCAGCACAGAGCTCAGACAGACGGGACGTTTAAGCTGCTGTTTAATGCGGTGATTCAGTGAATAGTGAATAGGAAATAGGGAATAGGAAGGAAAAAGGAAAAAGGAAAAAACAAAAGAATAAAGACTGAAGACTAAAGACTAAAGAATCACGATGCAACAATTTTAGAGCATTAGAACTTTAGAGCTTTAGAAGGTTGATAGATTATCGGGTAGAGACCAGAGGTCAGTAACCAGAAGTCGGAAAAAGCTGCAGATTGTGGTCTTTAGTATGAGGCGGTCATCGGTCTGTGGTCAATTTAAAGGGACCAACTGACACTTTGACTCTACGACTCAATGACTCAATGACTCAAAGACTCTAAGATACAAATAAAAATAAAGGAGAAAAAAATGAAAAGTGGAAAAAGTATGTATCAACAGTGTATATGGGCGCTGTCCCTTATAGTTGTTGCTACAGTGATGTTCAGCTGTTCAGCACCGCAGAAAAAATCAACTGAAGAAGTAGAACCTCCTGATGTTAAAAAAATTCCCAAAACCCTAACTATTCACGGAGACACCAGAGTTGATAACTACTACTGGCTCAATCAGCGGGAAAATCCCGAGGTAATTGACTACCTCAAGGCTGAAAATGCATATAGAGAAAAAATGATGAAACATACACAAAAATTGCAGAACAGACTTTACAAAGAAATAGTTGGCAGAATCAAAAAAACCGACAGATCAGTTCCTTATCTGGATAATGGGTATTATTACTATCATCGCTATGAAAAAGGAGAAGAATATCCCATCCATGCCCGCAAAAAAGACAGTGTTCAAGCTGATGAGGAGATAATGCTCAATGTACCTGAGATGGCAAAAGGATATTCTTTTTACCAGGTTCGGGGGCTGAGTGTAAGTAAAAATAATCAGTATCTGGCTTTTGGAGTTGATACAGTAAGCAGAAGAAAATATACTATCCATTTTAAAGATCTTCGCACTGGTAATATTTTAGCAGATAAAATAAACAATACCACCGGCAGTACAACCTGGGCGAATGATAATAAAACTGTTTTTTATGTAGTAAAGGACAGTACTCTGAGACCCCATAAAGTAATGCGTCATATATTAGGGACGGATCCTTCTCAGGATGCTGAAGTATGGCATGAAAAGGATAATACTTTTAACACCTATGTGGGAAAATCAAAATCGGATGAGTATATTATAATCAGTTCCAACAGTACTCTTTCTACTGAAGCGAGAATTCTGGATGCAGACGATCCAGCTGGAACTTTTAAGGTGTTTCAGAAAAGAGAACCGGATCATGAATATTCTATTTATCATTTTGAAGATAAATTTTATATCCGTACCAACTGGAAAGCAAAAAATTTCAGGCTCATGGAGACCGGACTTGCAAAAACGGAAAAAAAGCACTGGAAAGAAGTTATACCACACAGAGATGATGTTCTCCTGAATGACATCGATGTTTTTAAAGATTATCTGGTTGTCAGTGAACGAAAAGATGCTCTCAGACAGATAAGAGTTATAGGTCAGAGAAATAATAAGGATTATTATCTAAATTTTGATGAAGAGGTATATGTAACCTATGCTACCAATAATTTGGAATTTAATACTGAAAATCTCCGGTTTATGTATTCTTCTCTTACCACCCCGCAGACAACCTATGATTATAATATGCAAACCAGAGAGAAAACTCTTTTAAAACAAGAGGAAGTAGTAGGAAAATTTAATCCTTCTGATTATAAAACAGAAAGACTATGGGCTGCAGCAGATGACGGAACCAGCATTCCTGTGTCTCTGGTGTATAAAAAAGGGATCAGTAAGGATTCTCAGAATCCCTGTTTATTGTATGGATATGGATCCTACGGAGCCAGCATGGATCCCTATTTCAGTTCAGCCAGATTATCCCTTTTAAATAGAGGATTTGTGTATGCAATTGCTCATATCCGGGGAGGTTCTGAAATGGGCAGGCACTGGTATGAACAGGGAAAACTTTTAGAAAAAAAGAATACTTTTACTGATTTTATCGACTGCGCAGAACATCTGATCAAGAAAAAGTACACCGATCCTGAAAAATTATTTGCCATGGGCGGCAGCGCAGGAGGGCTACTTATGGGAGCAGTGGTGAATATGCGGCCTGATCTGTTCAAAGGCGTTCTGGCTATGGTTCCCTGGGTGGATGTAGTCACCACTATGCTGGATGAATCCATTCCTCTAACTACCAGTGAGTTTGATGAATGGGGTAATCCAAAAGACAAACAATACTATGAATATATGCTGTCCTATTCACCCTATGATAATGTAAAAGCACAGGATTATCCGGCTATGTTGGTAACCACCGGACTTCATGATTCTCAGGTTCAGTATTTTGAACCAACCAAGTGGGTAGCTAAGCTGCGGGATGTGAAAACCGATAATAATCTTCTGGTTATGGACATTGATATGGAATCTGGTCACGGAGGTACATCAGGCAGATTTAAACGGTATAAACGTACAGCCCTGGAATATGCTTTTATATTTGATCAGCTTGGGATCAGAAAGTAATGAAAAAGGATAAAGGATAAAAAAACAAAAGACAGAACATGAGAACTTTAGAGCGTGAGAACTATGTAATGTTAGCGCTCAGAGGCAAGACATCAGCAGTTGGATAAAAGGGAAATGGAGGGTATAGAGTATAAGGTATAGGGATCAATTAATCTAAAATCCAGTTAATTCTGTCTATTATTGGAGATGGATGGGAAGTAAATTACTTATTAGCAGAAAAAAATACATAATTCTTTTTTAATCTATCATATAAAAAGAATATTATCTGGGCTGCAATGATGATTAAAAAAGGAACAAACGGTAATCTGAACCTGATTCTGGTAATGAATACAGAATAAAAAAATCCGCTTAACATAAACAGTGTAATAAAGTATATATTTATAGAATATTTTCTTATTTCTTTAAAAAATAAACCAAGAATTGACAAGAAAAGAATTGGGTAAAAGGTAACAGCAATTAAAACAAATTTTAATTTTGCTTCAATGCTATCCGTAGCTAAATTATTTCTGAAGTTAAAATAATTAATAAATTTTTTAAAATACAACTCCAGGTAATGTAAGGGATCCTGTTGAATAAAATCCCAGGCTTTACCCCGATAGTATCGGTCTATTTCGGCCATATTTAATTTTTCTATCACCTCTTCTTCTACAATCTCAGAAATATCAGTAGTGCCCAAATTTGGTTTAGTCAGAGGGCAATTGCCAAATAATATATTTTTGCCTCCATTTGTAGAGATAAAAACAAATTCATGAAAAATTTTGTAATTTCTCCAGGTCCAGGGCAGTAATACCATGAAAGTCAGGAGAATAAAAATAAAGGATTTTAATAAATTTTTTTTATACTTTTTTCTCCATATAAGTAATATAATAATCGGTAAAAATAATATATGAAGAGGAATCACTAATATCATAAACCCATTAATTATCCCCATAACAGAATAGGTAAAAATATTTTTTGAATATAAAAACAGTAAGTAAATTAATAATAAGAATAAACACATATATAATATTTGCGGATATAAGGTGTTGACAGTATATAGAATACTTGGATATATAAGAAATAATCCTGAAGCCAGTAAAGAAATTTTCTGATCCTTTCTTATGAAACAGGCTATTTTATAAATTAAATAAGCACTTAAATAGTATAATAACAGCTGTACTAGTTTTATAAAAATAAAATTGTCTGATACAGCCATAACAGCAATCAGGAAAAATGGATACCCGGGAGGACGACAGGCATTATTAACTATTCCATATCGGGAAAAATGGCCTTTTTCTAAAACATTAGAAGAAATAGTATAATAATCTTTTTCATCCCAGTATTTAAGAGTATCTCCGGTTTTAAAAATATATAACACTGAACCCAGCACATGTAATAAAACACATAAGATGATTATTTTTTTATATATACTCATTTCTGCCTCTAACCATAAATTAATATAAAAAATTTTATATTGCAACCAATAGCTTTACTTAATTCTTCTTGTTTTAATTTATAATTAACTTTTAAAAATAAATTGCTCGTCTTTCAGAGAAATGAGATCACCGAATATAACTATTTATCAGAGGCTGGCAAAAAGACTGAACTCTTCTCATAATAAAAAGGTGTTAGAAAAAATTGCAGAGGAAGAATACAGGCATTATACAATCTGGTGTTCTCATACTGATCAGGAAATAAAACCCAACAGGTGGATGGTATGGAAGTATTGTTTTATCAGCCGGATATTTGGTTTTGCCTTTGGAATAAAACTTATGGAGAGAGGTGGGGAGAGTGCACAGGGAGAATATTGGAAATTAAAGGGTACCATACCGGAAGCAGAAAAGATAATCAGGGATGAAGGAGAACATGAGGCTGCACTTACTGAAATGCTTGAGGAGGAACGGCTGCAGTATATCGGTTCCATTGTTCTGGGACTGAATGACGCCCTGGTGGAGCTGACCGGAGCCCTGGCTGGTCTCACTCTGGCGCTGCAGAATTCCCGGCTTATTGTATTATCAGCCTCTGTAACCGGGTTTGCAGCAGCTCTTTCCATGGGAGCTTCCGGATACCTTTCTACTAAAGCTGAAGAAAGTAACAAGGATCCGTTACGGTCTTCACTCTATACCGGTGTAACATATCTTATAACTGTAATAATCCTGATTCTGCCTTTTCTGTTATTAAAGAATATCTTCCTGTGCCTGACTACAAGTATAATTCTGGCTGTAGTTATTATTGCATTTTATAATTATTATGTTTCGGTAGCAAATAATGTGAGTTTCAAAGAACGGTTCATGGAAATGGCTTTGTTGAGTCTGGGGATTGCCGGGATCAGCTTTGGAGTAGGTTTTGTTCTCCGCAGTTTTTTGGGGGTGGACGTATAGGTTGTTGATGTTGGTTTTTTAGATCAATATTTTCAAAGAATTATGTATTAATATTTTTTCTGTGTTTGATCTGTATGTTTGTGGTTTTTTTATTTCTACTCAGCCCCTGAGTCATATAAGAAAGAGAGATGTAAAGAAATTACCTTATTTTAAGATTCCTTACCTTAGTAGTAACTATCCCCCAAAAACCACCTTATTACCTTATTTTTCTGACTGCCATCAATAAGGTAATAAGGTTAAGGGTTCTATTGATTCTAATGTGCCCGGCACTTTGGAAGTGCCGGGCACATATTCGCACAAACCGGATAGAGGCAGTTCCTGACTGCCGAGGTAATGGATTTAACATCCTCTCCTTAGTCCTCTCTCCTTCGATGTGCTCAAGACAGGCTCTCAAGGGAGAGGAAAATAGTGTTGGTTATATATACAGGGGTAAAACCCAGAACGATCATGGAACCTACAGACAAGTCATTCCTGAATGTTTGTATCGGGAATCCAGGGGTGGAGGTTTCAGGGTGGATCCCCGACTTAAACATTCGGGGATGACATCTCTTTTTAATCTCAGAACAAGGATTAACGATTTTAGATTTTTGATCTATTTTTGATTTACGATAGGTGGCCTTATCTTATTCAAAATCGTGTAGCATTGCTCCCGGAACAAGTCTGGGACAGGCTTTAGGTAATGTATCATTAACACAACCTAAAGTATGTCCTCAACGTGATTGGGAGTCGTGCCACACGTGTTTATTGTAATTAGGGATGACATGAAGGTAAGGTGGTTGTGTTTTTATAGACCTCAAAAGCAGAATCATTCTGCAGTCTGCTATGAGATTCTACTTGTTATTGCTTTTTCTTTTTTTGAAAATCAGATATATCGGTATCCCAACCAGAACCACCCCCAAAGCCAGAGAAGATTCCAGTGGTCTTTGCATGTAGGCAAGGATCAGGATGGCAATGCTTACAGATCCATAAAGCAAAGGTGGAAGAGGAAAGGCAGGAAGAAAAAATGTATCCGGTTTTTGTTTTTTTAACTTAAAAACAGAAAATACTGCTAAAATGGGGAAAATCCCCAGAGAGAATCCCATATAGGTGAGTATCTGATCAAAGGTGCCGGTCAGGATCATCACTGAGGCGAGTATCCCCTGAATAACTATTGATAGCGAAGGTACATGAGAAGAGGGGTTTACTCTGGCAGCAAAACGGAAAAAATATCCCTCTTTTGCCATGGCATAGTAAATGCGGGGTCCCAGAATGATAAAAGCGCTGATGGAGGAGAGCAGGGCCAGGGCTATAAATAAAGAAAAGAAGGTTTCCAGAGAAGAACCGAAAAGATATTTCACAGTCAGTCCGCCAACAGGAATCACCCCTTCCATTTCTGCCGGAGGAACAGCATACACATAGAGAATATTGAGCAGTACATACAGAACAGTAACTACACCAGTTCCCAGCAGAAGGGAGAGAGGAGTATTCCGCTTCGGATCTTTCACTTCGGAACCGATATAGGTAACAGCATTCCAGCCGCTGAAGGCAAAGAGGATCCACATAAGGGAGAGTCCGATCATTTTCCATCCGGAAAGATCCAGGGTAAATGCCTGACTTTGATGAAAATGGGACAGATTCCCCTTACCCAGAGAAAAGCCAAAGAGCAGAAGACAGATGATAAAGATAATTTTCAGCAAGGTCAGTACATTCTGGACCCGTGCGCCGAATCGGACACCATGTAAATGTACAACTGTAAAAATAATTATTATTGAAAGAGCCAGGATTTTCTGTATAAGTCCGGGATCATGAATACCCAGTACAGCTGCCCTTTCCGTTATCTGGGGGAAGGCTTGTAAAAAATAACTGCTGGAAGCTATGCCGGCAGCGGCAATAGGTGCAGAAAAACCCACATAAAACGACACCCAGCCGGTCAGGAATCCGAAAATGGGGTGATAGAGACGGGAGAGAAAAATATACTCACCCCCGGCCTGGGGGAAAGAGGCGCCTAACTGACCGTAACAGAGCGCTCCGCTGAGTGCTATAATTCCGGCTGCAATCCACAGACCGATCATCAGAACAGGGTGGTGGAGGTTCTGCATGAGGAGTCCGGAAGTGGTGAAAATACCGGTTCCGATCATATTGGCAATAACAATGTTGGTAAGGGGGAAAGGCCCCAGTTTCCGGTCTAATCCGTTATTGGTAGAATTACTTTTCATGATTATTTATTTTCTTTATTAAAACTTAAGGATATACCGGCAGAACTGGTTCTTTCTATGGAAGTGGTGAAATCAGTGTCGGAGGCAATCTCGTCCAGGAAGTCCGCCATTTCCTGACGGGCATCATCAACATTGTGAGCTGCAATCACTCCTCTGGGGATAATCCGGGATCGAACCAGTTGAAAATATTTCAGATAGTCGTCTTTCCAGGCATCGATGAACACAAAATCAAACCTGTCTTTGATCAAAGGGATTTCCTTTAAGGCATCACAGATACGAAAATAGATCACCTGGTCTAGACCGGCTTGCTTAAAATTAACCCGGGCTTGTTCAGCTCTTTCGGAGTCGTTTTCCAGAGTAATCAGGGTCCCCCCGGTCTGCCTGAAGGCCAACCCCAGCCACAGAGCGGAAAACCCGTTGGAGGTGCCGATCTCCAAGCCTCTTGTATATCCTTTTTCAAGAATCAGATCATACAATAGCCGTCCGTCAGCAGGCGGTACATTCATACCGTCTTCAGAACGGGGAAAATTTTTTAACAGAGAGAGAATGTTCTGGTCATGTATATCTTCAAAAAGAGGGGAACAGCTTGATTTTCCTTTATTAGCAATTGCCATAATTCAATATACTAAACTGAGGGTAATTGTTCAACCGGTTTGATCGGGTTGGTTTTTTTTAACAATACATATTTTACTTATATGACTCAGAGGAAAAAAGTACTCTTCTTATCGTTTTGGTAATACAGGAGCGTTTTTTAAAAAAAATATATTATATCTTTTATAAAAGTTGAAATTCTATTACAATACTCAGAAAATTACATATATGAAATATTTATCTTAATAGGATAACTTTTAAACTCATGTTTTTAACCTTGGGCATGCATTTGCCGATGTTTGCATTAACATAGGTTGTATCTCAGATCAGATATTGTTCTCCCTGATATGTAACATAATCTCCGGGAATATCAGTATGAAACTGTACAGCATTTGGAATATATCCCGGATAATCTAATCCAATTACTTTCAGGCTAATTAAATTCTTCACCAGGTAGGCAAAAAGTACAGAGCGGTCCTTACAGTCAGAATGGGGGTAAAAAAGGGGTTCTTCAGTAAAAAAGGGTTTCCCCCGGCCGAATTGCTCAGTGTCGTTTTTATACAAAAAAAGCAGTTCTGAACAAACCGCAGGATCATGTTTACTGCTTCGGATTCAGACTTGCCTTCCTGTATTGGTTTCAATGCCTTTAATAAAGAAACCTGTGCCTCCCTGGATAAGCAAGTCCGAAAGTAGCTATCAAATTCAATGCGGGGATAATCCTGGTCAAATCAATTGCATCTATTTTCAGTTCTACAGGAATGGTAAATATGTTACCTTCATACCGAAATTGTAATTCTTTTTTCTCACGTCTGGTGTCCTTGGTATGTGATATAAAGATTTCAACTCCGTGTGGCACGATTCCCCAATCAAGTTGGGGGTATGCTTTAGGTCGTGTAATGATACATTGCCTAAAGGCAATGCCATACGATTTTTTAAATGAGTTCAGGTCACCCGTCGATGCTTGGAGACATGCCAGATGGAATCAACGGATGGTATGTGAAATCGATCCATTAACAGCTTATATTGCAGCAACAGTTCATGAAATTGAGGGTCTATTACATGGTCAATCTCTTGCAGAAACCTTAATGGATTTACATAATAACACCCAAGGAACAAGCGGGAAATCCGCTGATGAGTTACTAAACTCAGGTCAATTAAGAGTTATTAATAAAGAATTTGAAAATAGAGGCACAGGAGGATATCCATGGATAGAATAAAATTTATTTTTTTTTATATTTCTCATTTGGGTAATTTGGTGTCAGCCACTCTCCCCAATAGCGACTTTATCCAATACCTCATCGACAGCCAAAACCGGAGAGTTGGTAAGGTTGTTCACGGCCAGTTCAAAAAAGGCTGGCTCTACCGGGATCAGCTTAATCCGGTGGCGGAGTTTAACAGTGCAGGTAATATTTCAGCCAGATTGGTATACGGAACCAAAGGCCACGTTTCGGATTACATGGCGAAAGGTGATTCCACCCATCGGTTCATAACTAATCATCTTGGCAGTGTTCGGTTAGTTGTTGATGTGGAGTCAGGCCATATTGCTCAAAGGATGGATTACTATGAATGAAAGAACAATTCTAATCATATAAACTTTACTTGACTTAAAAAATATGAGAAGCTATATTATAATAACATATAGGCATAGAACAAGGAAAATGTATAATGACAGATTTTTTTCTCAGAGACAAACAATACAAAATCAAACAGATAAAAATAATCTCTACTCCCAGGCTGGTAGTGTTTCAGGATAAAGTGGAAGAGAATATTAACAGCATGCGCAAATATCTGGAGACTATAACCGGCAACAGAAGATTTGATCATCTCTGTGTCCATGTTAAAACTAATAAATCATCACATCTGACCGGAATACTGCTAAAACAAGGAATGTCCTATTTTAAATCAACTCTGAATGAAGTAACCATGTTAATTGCATCCGGTGCAAAGGATATATTTATAGCTTATCCGCTCTTGAGAAAAGGGGCTTCTTTTATTGCCCGGAGTATTAAAAATAATCCTGACATTGATTTTCAGGTTCAGGTTGGATGCAGGCAGCATACAGATATTTTAAGAAAAGTGGCTGCTGAATATAATATACAGTGGAAAGTGTTTATTGATGTGGATGTAGGTATGCACAGAACCGGGATTGACCCGGATAAGGTAATTGAATTATATAAGGAAATCGCAGATCAGCCGGAATTTAAATTTATGGGACTGCATGGATATGACGGACATATTCATTACCAGGATAAAAACAGACGAGCCCGAGAAGCCGGGAAGGCTATGCAGAAACTTATTGGGGTATATAAGACATTTTCCAGAAATCAAATAAAAATTGAACGCGTAGTGGCAGCAGGCTCTCCCACTTTTGAACAAGATCTAAAAATACTGTATAAAAATATCTCGGACAGCATCAGAGTGATGGTTTCACCCGGGACCTGGGTTTATTGGGATACTGAATATGACAAATTGCTGCCGGAAAAATTTGAAATGGCAGCTCTGGTTCTGGCTCAGGTGATTGAAGTAGGTGAAAAAAACCGCATTACCATAAATTGCGGCCATAAAGGCTGGGGCGCAGACCGGGGACCAGTGGAACTCTTCAGTGGAGAAAAAATGAAGCTCTTTTCTTTTAATGAAGAACACACCGTTCTGGAACACAAAAGAGGTGATATTTACACAATAGGGGATTATGTCCTCATAGCTCCCAGACATGTTTGTTCCACTGTCAATCTTTACGAGTATTTTACCTTGATCGGAAAGGATGGAGAAATCATAGCGTTAGAGTCACCAGTGGATGCCAGAAATAGGTAAAATCTTTTAATCCGGAAAAATTATACTGGACACATAATACGTGGATATTATTGCAAAATTAAAACATATGGAACCCTTTGTTTCTCCCTTGCCCGAAAAACGGACTCCGGAACCCAAGGCAAATTTGGTAAAGTGGATACCAGGAGATGAGATTCAAAATGATTTCGGTACCTGTTTTAAATACCTTACCACCTACTCCCGGGATCAGTTGAACGGAAAAAACCTCTTGAATGAACTGGAGAAACTGGAAAACAAAGGTTTTGCCCTGGCAGCAAAAGATAAAAATCTGCTTGATTTCAACCCTCGAAAAACCCTCTTTGTGGATACAGAAACCACCGGTCTGGCCGGAGGAACCGGCACTGTACCCTTTTTGATCGGGATAGGGTATTTTTCCGATCAGGGATTCTGTATTGATCAGTATATGATGCGAGATTACCATGAAGAAGCTGCTCTGCTTCATGCTCTTGAATCCAGGTTTCAGGAAGCTGAATTTATTGTCAGCTATAACGGAAAAAGTTATGATCTCAACATCCTCTCTACAAGATTGATACTTAACCGAATCGACAGTTACCTGAATGACCTGCACCACTTTGATCTTTTACATACCGTACGAAGAATTTGGGGCGCACGACTCCGGGACTGCAGTCTGACCAATATTGAGCAAAAGATTCTGAAATTTTTTCGGGATGACGATATCCCCGGGTATCTGATCCCTCATGTTTATTTTGACTACATTAATTCCGGAAACGGTCAAAAAATGATTCAAGTATTCGAACACAACCGTCTGGATATTCTTACCCTGGCAGTACTCACGGCTCGAACAGCAAAAATTCATCTGGATCCGGAACAATTCCTAAAACATCCCCGGGATTTCTTCAGTATAGCCAAATCCCTGGAGAGTATAGGGGAATTCAGAAAAGCTTCCCTCTGTTATAAAAAGGCTTTACAGCACCAGCTTATGCACTCTGATAAAGAACAAATACTGTACAGACTAGGGTATTTATTCAAACGTAGCCGGAATTGGTCTCAGGCAAATAAAACATGGGAATACATCATTAAACATTATACTCACAGCTTGACTGCCTATGAAGAACTGGCCAAATATTATGAACATAAAACAAGGAATTACAAAAAAGCATCCGATTTTGTACATAAAGCGTTGAAACATATCGAAATTCTCCAGGAGTTAAAGGGTGATTATCTGTATTTAAATACCCGTGCAGAATTTGAATACCGATTAAATCGTCTGAGGAGGAAAGGATTGCACAAGTTGGGTAAATAGTTTTGGAAACGGTTTTTCAGTAAATAATTATTTAAGCTGTAAATTTTACATTTATAGTTATTTATATTAACAGATTAATTAATATAATGGTGGTTTGGTTTTTGCTTTAAATAAAAAAAATTATAAGTGGATTACTGTATTTCATAAAAGTTAGATATTAATAAATGCAAAAGTTTTTGAAAAAACAGAGGAAAATTATTGAGATTTAAAAAAAAGGTGGTATACATTCAATGAATAAACTAATTGTATCTCTTATAGTAAATATTGGGATTGTAATGGTTTGGAACCCGGTTTTAGGTTCTGATGTCACCCAATATTCAGCAAATCCTTATACATTCTCCATTGCCGGTTCAGCTAAACCCTACGGTTTCGGAGATCATTTTATGGTGTTTGATATAAACAATGATGGTGCAAAAGATTTTCTCTATCGCACTCTGGACACCCTTTTTGTCCATGATCATTACAGTACCGGAACACCCCTGTGGAATTTTCCAGCTCAGGTGCCTTTTCTATGCAATGGTTCATCTTTTGGGGTTGCAGATATTGACAGAGACGGTCAAGCAGAGGTAATCTTACTGGATAATTCCAGCAATCTGCATGTAATCAATGGTCTGACCGGGGCAGAGGAAAGAAGCATTGTCCTGAATGATATTGGTACTGGTCTGGGTACCGGTCAGAAAGGTGGCTATCTGGCTGTAGTGAACCTGCGAGGAACAGGTGACCGGGATGTTATCGTACAGACAGTTGATGAAACTGTAGAAGGTGATGGAAGAGAGTTTTACATTAACCGCAGTTTGATTGCCATCAATATGGAAGAGCCCTTGCCCGAAAATATGCAGATCTGGAGAGTTGATCAGGACCGGGATATAAACAATTCCCCTTTCTATGAAGGGTACTGGGGCCAGGCACACGGGGGATTAATGTGTGCTGATGTGGACAGTGATGGTCTGGATGAAGTAATAGGTGGCAGTATGATTGATGATGATGGTACAGTGATATCTTTATCCTATCCGGAATCAGATTGGGTAGGTGCAAGCGGTAATAATATCGATCATCTTGATGCCGTGGAAGTGGGTGATTACAGACCAGATCAACCAGGGTTGGAATGGTGTGTATCCCAGGAAGATTGGACTGGAGAAATTAGATGGGAGACTGTCATGTTCGATACCAGCGGAATTATTTGGCAACATGAGACAGATCTGTATGCTGATGGAAGCAATGACCGGGAACCGCAGAATTTGGCAGTAGGGGATTTTGATGATACCCGATCCTATGCAGAAATATGGAATCGCTCCAGATTTAATCATGACGAAAAAAATGGCCAGCATCCCTGGGTTTTTGATAATAATGGAACCCAAATTGCTGATTATGATATGTATACCAAGTTACCGGATAATTTCAGCTCTGAGCCCAAACATGGCATAGAAAATATCTGGACTATTGACTGGGACGGAAGCGGCAAGGAATATATTGCCGGTAAAGCACGGTCCGGATTCGGTCATGTGGGAATTTTTAATGCTGTCAGCGGAAATAGTGTATGGTCTACTACCTCTGTTCCTTCACTTGATACACTCCAGGCTAAAACCCTGTATGTAGCAGATATTTCCGGGGACTCAAGAGAAGAGATTGTCATTGTTGATCTGGAGGATCATACCATAAAAGTTTTTCATAATGATGATCCCTTTACTGATACCGGGCCGGATAAGTGGGATGATCCGCTGTACAGACGGCTGAAACAAAACTGGAGCTATTACTCACCCGGAGGGTATACACAGCGAGATCCGGTCAAAGTTAAGATACGGGTGTTTCTGGAAGGGCCGTATTTATCAGGATATAAAATGGATACAAGTTTAAAACAATATGATGCAATTCCTCTTCAGTCACCTTACATCCAGGATCCTCGTATTGTGCAGAGCATTCCGGACAGTATAGTTGACTGGGCCCTGGTCCAGCTCCGTAAGACTGCAGACGGAAACACCATTGATTCCCGCAGCTGTTTTCTGAAAAGTGACGGATATATCATCACCGAAGATACCAATGAACTGAACTTTTTTGTGGATCCGGATGACTATTACCTTGTAGTTCGACACCGGAACCACCTGGATGTGATGAGCAGCAGTGCGATTTCCCTGAGTACTGTTGTTTCGGAATATGATTTCAGCACCGGAACCGGTCAGTATGAGGGTAATAATGCAGCTTTACTGGAAACAGGGGTTTATGGAATGTATGCGGGGGATGCTGATAACAATGGTGAAGTACAAAATAGTGATAAAAATGACTACTGGAAAGTACAAGTAGGTTTAGGGGGGTACAGGAATTCTGATTTTAACCTGAATGGTGAAGTACAGAATAATGATAAAAATGATATCTGGAAGAGTAATGTAGGTAAGGGGACACAAATTGAAAACTAACATTAAAATATCATTAATAATTTTTATATTAACAACATTTTTACCAATTTATGATGCTGTTGGTAAAGAAAAAATGGACGAATTAATAAAGATTAATCCAGATGTAAAACATAAAGTCGGAAGTGGTACATTAATATTTCAGGCAAGTTCAATATTAAAAAAGAACAAATTAAAACTTGCAAAAGGTATTATTAGTAAAGAAAAATTAGAAGTAGCCTTATATTTGGAATCATATCCAACCACAATAGAACTGAACACCCTTGAATCTATGGGTATTGATCTCTATAGAGAAACCTGGACACCTTCAACCCTGGGACATAAATTAGGTTTTATGCTCGCACAATTTGATCCTGCTTTACTTACAGATGTTATTGATGTTGCTTTTATAAAACTAATAGAAAGTGTTAAAAAGAAAAATATACCACACAACAACACCGCAGCTCAGAATATAATGATAGACAGTCTGCATATCAGCGGATGGGAAGGTGCAAGAATAGTTATCGGTGTTCTTGATTCGGGATTGGATACTGAACCTACTTATCAGGATTTGCCTTCATCAATAACAAAAAAAGATTATTCCTACTACCCAACTCTGGATGATGATGTTGAAAATCAGGTTACTGGACATGGTACCCATGTTACCGGATCAGTTTTAGGGAGAGGCACACTTTCTCTAGATAATACTATTAATGGAGGTGGTAGTTATAAGGGAATGGCCCCTAATGCAAACCTAATTTTTCTAAAAATTGGGAACGACATGGATGGTAGTGCTTCCAGTTCTGCCATAATTGCTGCTCTTGATGCTGCCATAGATGTCTATAATGTGGATATCATAACCATGAGTTACGGGGGATGGAATGAATACCTTGATGGAAGCACTTCTATGGATCAGAAGATTGACTGGTGTTATAATCAGGGTGTCCCCGTGTTTATCTCTGCCGGGAATGAAGCAAATGATAATAGACACTACTCCGGTTCTGTAAGCGGTAATTCAGAGACAGATTTTATAGCAGTAAATGTACAAACTCAAGGGGATTCTGCACAATTAAATTTTAACCTTCTTTGGTATGACAATGACGGTAATGCAAATAATCTGGATTTAACATATTATGATATAGGTCAAAATTTGTTAACTGATATAACTAAATACTCAACTACACAGAGTTCACGATTAACTAATTCCCAGTGTTCATATTATAATTCTTATATAAAAACAGATGGCACCTTTTATCTTAAAATAGAAAATACTTCTGCAACCAGCCAGAATTTTCATATTTACGAATTTGCTGGAGATGGAAGCAAAGTAACCTTTAATACTCCTGATCCTAATTATACAATATCCTCACCAGCAACTGCGGATAATGCTTTCTGTGTAGGAGCATGGACCAGTCGTAAAAAATGGACAGATTGGCAGGGAAACGGACCTTATTCTTTTACTACAGGTGAAACTCAGGATGATATTTGTACCTTTTCCAGTAGAGGACCACGTGTAGATAATGTGCAAAAACCTGATATTGCTGCCCCAGGGAGTGCCATTATTTCACTGCGGGACAGAGATATGTATACAAGTCCATCAGCTTATTGGATTGATAATGATGGAGTAACAGGTAGTGGGGAAAAAAATTACTATGTTAATCAGGGTACTTCTATGGCATGCCCTGTTGCTGCTGGTTCAGCAGCACTGTTGTTACAAAAAGATTCTACTCTGACCCCTTTACAATTGTATGAAGCACTGAAAAATAATGCTGCAAGGGATGGTTATACTGGTAGTGTACCAAATGATACCTGGGGTTATGGGAAACTTGATATAAATTCAGCATTTGAAGGCGCTAAGGTTAAAATTAAAATTTTTCTGGAAGGCCCTTATCAGCCTGATACTGATGAAATGACAATTGTTCTGAATGACTATGGGGTAATTCCAACCACTTCACCCTACCCTGAAGATCCTTGTACAGTAGATTCCATACCGGGTAATGTGACTGATTGGGTATTAGTCCAGCTTCGTTCAACACCAACAGGAGATGCCGTCTTCTCTAAAAGTTACTTTTTAAGCAATGATGGTATGATAGTTGGCAGGGATGGCATTACAGAAACGCTAATTTTGGGAGTCAGCAGTGGTAATTACTATATTGTTATTCAACACCGTAACCACTTGGCAGTAATGAGTAACGATATTTATACTCTTTCTTCCTCCAACTCTACTATGTGCGATTTTACTACCAGTTCTGACAAATACGAAGGTACAGATGCAGCATTTTTAGAAACAGGAGTTTATGGTATGTATGCTGGGGATGCCAGTAATAATCAAGAAGTACAGAATAGTGATAAAAATGACTACTGGAAAGTACAGGTGGGGCTGGGAGGATATAGAAGTGCTGATTTTAATTTGAACGGAGAAGTGCAGAATAATGACAAGAATGATATCTGGAAGAGTAATGTCGGCAAGGGAACGCTGGTGAGTGGATTGTAGTTGATATTCAAAGAACAATAAATAATGTATAATGGAAAAAGGAGAAAAAAAAGAGAGAAAAAGGAAATTGAAAAAGATGCAAAAAGTATAAAGTCGAGTAATTTTAATTAACGATAAAAACAAAGTCTTTATTTAGTAAAGGTAAGTTTAGAAAGGTAAAAAATCAAATAAAATTTAATTTTTACTTGTTTTTTATAAAATAAATTTAGATATTACAATACTAGGAGAAATATATTATTATTTGATGATTTTTTTTTATAGATATTTGTCATATAATTATGGCAAAGGGAGGTTTTCATGAAGAAATTATTTGTAATTAGTTTTAATATTTTTTTATTCTTAGGTTTAATTTCTATTATTCAAGCACAAGATACCACTATAACCTATACATTCCGAAATGGTCAGGTTACAGGAACTACAACTAAATATTATGAATTTGATATTATGGTACAATGTGATATATCAGGCACAAGACTAGGTGACACTCAAGTATATTTCAATTATAACTCTTTAGGATTTGGTCAAAATATTCATGGTAATAGTAAACTAACAGTTTCCAAAGGAAGTGTCATCACAGGTACTTATTATGCTTCACCTATTATTCAAGATCGTACCACTTCAAAAGTCTCTATTGCAGTTGAATATGGTGATGCCTTTGGGGGAGAAAGTGGTGCAAATGTATTACCTACTTCAGCTACTCAGTGGGCGCATATAAAGATAGAAATCCAAAATCAATCAGAAACTGCTGGTCTTACTTTCGATCACGCA
>JAWODZ010000023.1:0-3931 GCA_046483025.1 bacterium | reverse complement strand
TAGCGGATGCCGTTCCAGGTGCCGGAGCTTGCAGTGTATGTCGTATTATTACCATAGAAGCCCCCATACACATATATATACTTATCGGAAGCTATATTCATTTGCGTTCCGCTTTTAGTACTCAGGGTTATGCCTGAAGGGACTGTCAGGTTGTTACTTACGTCATGTGTGCCATATACATATATACTCTGACCACTGGTGGCGGCTGACATTGCTGATGCGATTGTGGAATATATCCCTTTAATGGCACTTCCCGTTATAAGCCGGGTATGGGAATTGGAGGAGTTGATGGTTGCGCCGGATTCGACAGTGATCGTTCCATTGGTAGTAGTGATGTGGTAATAGTTTAAATTGATCGATGCACCGGATTTGATGGCAAGCGTAATGCACGAGGGAATCGTTATATCGCTGGACAAGGTAGTTGAACCTGTTGTATAAACCGTCTGCCCGGAAATTGCATTTTCAACTGCTGTTTGAAGGCTGGGATAGTAGCCTTTGATGGTTGAACCGGATTTTACCACAAATGTACTTGGATTAATTGTACCGTTATTGATGATACTGCCGGTGCCTTCGCATCTTAAATAATATCCGTTTAAATTAACAGATGCATCATAAATTACCAATGTCTTACCTGACGGTACAGTGACATTATTGCTTAATGTAACATTCTGATCCCAGAGTTCACTGTCGATTAAGGTACCTGATGTTGTTGGTCCTAAAAGCGCTAAGTTCAATACTCCCAAATTACCTACGAATTGGGGGTGCATTTCATATTGATATTGTGTGACTCTGGGAGCGGCCCAATCATGTACCTCTTTTACTGAAACCACGTGCCCTGCAGTTGGATCAGCTTGATTGTTCTTAATGCCTTCTAATATATAATACGAATAAACACTGTTACCGTCAGGACCACTACAGTAAGCCGATTCATCACTTTTACATGCTGATGATATTTCCCCGTTTGTCATATTTTCTACAAAGACACCAGAATAGCACGCATCCAGGAAAGCTCCATACTGATTAAAACTGCTTCCAAATGCGCTTTCCAATTCTAAGGGGGTAATTGTACCTGAATAAGTATATAATCCACTTGGTGAACCATGTCCCGAATAGTGAAATATTTCACTGTTACCAGTACTGTTTGGCATGGCACTAATGTAGCTGGTAATGTATTCTTTAGTAGCCTGACTATTTAATCGAAGCTCAATATTGTTGCTGCTCCAATCTTGATATTGAATTAAATAATCTTCCATATCCTCAACATCATTAGTACAATCATCGGGTAGGTCATTACCGGTACCAGGATAATCACTAATACCTGCACACACTGCATAATAGTTCGTTGCATTAGCTGTTAGAGTAAAACTGAGCAATAATATCATAACCTTATTTATAATCCATACTTTTTTACTCATCGTAAGGCTCCTTTCTATTTATGAAATCCAGGAGAGGGGCTATTTTGAATAAAATTTGGCTGGAATTGATTCCCGCGGTCTTCACCCTCTATCCGTTTATAGCTTTTATCACCCTTTGACAAAGGGATAATAAAGCTACCTATTTCATTGCTTAATTTCTCCGTTATTTCTGGATCGCCATAGCGGAAAATGTCCACACCATCGTCTCCCAGATTCTTCGTTCCTAAAGAGAAAAAACCGCCTTTTCCAAAGTGAGTCAATACGTCGACTTGAATTAGTTTTGATTGTGGGTCATTTTGAAAATCAATTTTAAATTTAACTTCATTTGCACATAACACGATACATTCACCCGGCAATACTTCTATACCATCTTTTTCCTGCACGTCTTTTGGTAGAACATTCGTTGTTTTTATGTGGTAAAAGCGAAATTTTTCCAGTATAAGCGGTTCGGTCGTTGGATTGTATATCTCCAACCAGCTTTTATCCGGTTCGTCTTCGTTTAGATAAACCTCACTGAAAATCAAACCATCGCGTTTCAACTGCGCTGATAGCGGAATGGTTATGCACATCACCACAATCGCTATCATTATAAAGGTTCTGTTTTTAATTTTGTTAAACATTTTAATCCTCCAATTTTAAAATCTGCATAATAGTGCAAAACAGAATTATTCGAATTTGCTCCATCGCTTCAGACTGAAGAATGGAGCAAGAGATATAAATTTTAAACACCTCCAAATAATTTCGAAAACAAACCAGTGTCGTAACATAATAACTAATCCTTATCTATATTACCATGTAACCACAACACCACGTGCTTGTAAAGCCGGGATATATTCATTGATAGATTTATCATTCAAGGGATTGCCATCGAGTCCTACGATATCACCTTTATCTATCCCGGGATTGTCAACTAAAGATTTTATATCGGTGATTTGGTTATCCCAGAGTCGGATATATTTCAAGTTAGGTAGATCTTTTAAAGGAGAAATATTTGAGATATTGTTCTTCTCTAACGCTACCCACTCAAGCTTTTTCATATTTGACAATGATGAAATATCTTCGACATTGCTCCAAGATATTTTTAAATTAATCACATTCGATAACTTCCATAAACACCCAATATCGGATATACCACAATTTGTGAACCATAATACTTTAAGTTTTGTTAAATCTACAATTGGAGATAAATCTGTTAATGATGCGTTTGCCATTTTAAGTTCTTCTAGTTCTCGTAAATTATTAAGAGATGATATTTCTGTAATGTTTTGATTGTATCTTAAGTTTAAATATTTAAGTTTACTTAAGTTTTGCAATGTAGAAATGTCCATTATCATGTTATCAGAAAGATTGAGCCATTCCAATTCAGTTAATCCGGCAAGCGGTGAAATATCACAAATTTTCCTGTTTTGATCCAATCCCAATCTCTTTAGTTTTGTCAGTGAAGCCAAGGGTGAAATATCCGAGATGTCCTGAAGTCCCATCTCCAAAAAGTATAGATTTTTGCAATAATCCAATCCGTTTAAAAAAGAGATACGTTGAGGCGTAAGAATAGAATGAAGTGAATCTAAAGTAGACAGTGTGCTTTCTGTGAGTTCTTCAACTTGTATTCTTAATGCAACTCGCACTGTTATTTCTAAGTTTGGATCTTCAAAGCGACCGAATGGATTTGGATTTACCGTTATCGTAATTTCATCTGCTTCACTGAAATCCGTGCCGCTCATGTTGCCAGGGGTAACACCACTGCGAACAATTAATCTAAATCTATAAATCCCTTCTTTGACAAAACCGACTATCTGTATATTTCCTTCTTCCTTTATCTTTTCTCCAGAAAATAATTTTACATGATCCGGATTCGATTCGTCCTGTTGCCAATCGTACCAATTATAATCACCTGTGCTGTTTGTAGGATCAAAAACAGCGTAGCTGCCCACAATCGTCGTCTGGTTGGCTCCGGCGTTAGCGACAAGATTTTTATCACTATTACCCGTATATAACGGGTCCTGACAAGCAACCAAAAATAACAGAAATAATGTGTTAATAATAATTAGAAGTCTGTTCGTCATTTTTACTCTTTTATATTTAAGATATTTTAATATAATTTTCATTACTATTCTACCATTTTGCCATGCAATATCATATTGTACCATTGTGTCCTCTGACTTTTCATACAAAAAAATATATCTTTTCCCAAAATCAGAGGATGTCCAAGAATACCCATGCCTTCTGATGGAAATTTATAGATATATTCAATATCAGTGCCGTTATAGTGTGCAATACCGTCCCGTCTGACAATAAATAAATCTTTCTCATGTCTTCCACAAACCTGGGCGAAATATTTTTCATGATCAACAGAAAGAACGTGTATGAACCTGTCGTCTTTATATCTGTATAATTCACGTCCTAAAAGAAAGTAGATTTTGCCATCAATATTGCTCATACTAGCCCAGTCAATTTCACTTTCTTTGTTGGAATAGATTTGCTGTAGTTCATTATCTACTACCTGATAAAATTCCACA
>JAWODZ010000252.1:0-3136 GCA_046483025.1 bacterium | reverse complement strand
TTTCATCTAAAGCTGAGTCCCTGATCAGAAGAGCAGTTATTTGCTGTCCAACCGCATTACTCATATAAACCATCAGTGGAATAAATGCAGCTATGATAACTCCACTTCGCAAAGTTTCCTCAAATAAAGTTATCAATTGTGAGATCAGTAATCCGCCTACTAGACCGATTATAATCCAAGGAATTCTGTGTTTAAGTGAGTTAATTAAGGGCATGGAAAGAAAATCGTCTAAGTTTTCTTTACCTTTGGAAACTCCTGCAAATTTTAGCAGGTCTTCAACTTTTTCTTCATACATAATGGATAAAATATGGTCGCTATTAATAATGCCGAGTAACTTACCTTTTTTATTTACAACAGGTATGGATTTTATGTTGTATTTGATAGCTAATTGTGCCGCCTTTTCCTGGTTTGTATGCGGATGTACGGATATGAGAGTCTGTCCCTCTGTTAGGGATTTTACCGGATTATTGAGATCTTTTTCCGGGGTATTAAATAGATTCTTCATTGAGACTACTCCTAAAAGCTTTTTGTGTGAATCAACAACGTAGATGTAGTTAATGGTGGCATACTCTTTAACAGTGGATAAAAAATCTTTCTTTACTTCGTTTATTTTTGTGTCTTCTTTATATACCGGAATTTCTTGGGTAAGTAATCTACCTGCCGTATCTTTCGGATAATATTTAGTATCAGACATGTGTAAATACTATCCTAAGTATTAATAATGAACAAGCTTAATGAATTCAATTGACTTTAATAATCTAGGATTATATAGTATATGAATATGCGTTCATATAAAGCTGATATTTTAATTGACAACAAGGAAGTGGAAAGATTAGCGAATATATCATCCTTACTGAAATTGATCAGCGAAGAGAGCCGGCTGAAAATTCTATTCTTTTTAAGACAAAAAGAACATTGTGTTTGTGAGATCATGGAATCTACGAATTTAAAATTAACCGACCGGTTGTATCAAAGAAGAATTATCTATTAAAAAAGTCAAGTAAAAAATATAAATTAGTTTAGAACAAAAAAACAGTCCGTTTTGAACTGGGACCCAAAAAGTGGACACGCAAGTGTCCACTTTTTTGATATAATATAAATAATATAATATAAATTAAAATTATGTTTAACCCAGAACAAATTAAGGAGATGTTAAATAACAAGAATGTTGTTAGTTGCAGTTACAAGTCAATCACTTTTAGTGGCGATTTCAAGATTAATGCCGTAAGGCAGTATTACGATAAGGGGTATAGCCCAAGTATAATATTTGAAGAGGCAGGTTTTGATTTAGAAGTGATTGGGAAAAGTAGAGCTAAGGATTGTTTGATAAGATGGAGAAAGGTATACAATAACAAGGGAGAGCAAGAATTAAGGGAGGAAAGGAGGGGTGAAAAAGATTCTAGGAAGTCAAAAATGAAGTTTAAGAATGATAAAGAAAAGATAAAGTATTTAGAAGCTAAAATAGCTTACATGAATGCAGAAAACGATTTTTTAGCCAAGCTTCGGGGTCTTCAAAGGAAGTAAAACTGAGACCATGTCAAAAACATGTAATAATTAAAAATTTAGGACTAGAAATAAGTATCAAAATATTATGTGAGATAGCAAAAGTATCAAAGAGTGGCTATTACAAACAGCTTGGTCATTTGAGCCAAAAAGATAAGGACTACCAAGATTATCTACTAATTAAGGAAATGTTTGAAAAAGGTAAGAAAAAAATAGGTTGGCGACCAATTCAAATGAAATTAATCAACGAATATAGTAAAAAAATGAATCATAAGAAGATCAAGAGAATAATGAAAAAGTATAATCTGATTACTAAAGTAAGAAGAAGAAACCCATACAAGGATATAGCAAGGAAAACAACTGAGCATCGCACTTTTGACAATATATTGGATAGAAATTTTAAACAAACGATACCTCGCAAGATTTTGTGTACTGATATTACTTACCTGCACTATGGCCAAGGCAGAAAGGCGTATCTTCAAGGAATTAAAGACATTGCAAGTAATGAAATAATTAGTTTTGAGTTATCAAACAATTTAACTATGAAATTCGTATTAGATTCATTAGATAAAATAAAGAGTAATCAGATAATGAAAAATGAAACACTTATTCATTCTGATCAGGGATTTCATTACACTAATCCTAGTTATATAAAAAGAGTTAAGAGTTTAAATTTAATACAATCAATGTCTAGAAAGGGTAATTGTATAGATAATGCCCCAATGGAATCGTTCTTTGGACATTTGAAAGACGAGGTGGACTACAAACAAGCTAGAACATTTGACGAACTAAATGGTATGATACATAAGTACATTGATTATTATAATAATAAAAGGTATCAATGGAATCTAAAAAAGATGACTCCTGTACAATACAGAAATCATCTTTTAGCTAACCTCTAGGAGTTTTTTACCCGTGTCTACTTTACGGGGTCCAGTTCAGAATCGGAGTTTTTATGTTGGTAAGATTATTTCGCAACCCTGAAAACTTCTTCAATAGTTGTCTCCCCTTCCATGACCTTTAAGATTCCGTCTTGAATAATTAGTACAGAGCCGTCTTTAATGGCGGCTTCTTCTATTTCTGAGTTAGTGATGTCTGATTTTTGAATCAATTTTTGCATATTTACAGTATTAGTAATTACTTCATAAATTCCGATTCTGCCCTTGTAACCGATGCTGCCACATTTTTCACAACCGTTAGCTTTAAAATATTTTGGATTTTTAGGAACTATTTCCTTAAGATCCGGATTAATTGTTTTAATGATTTCCGCAATTTCTTTTTGATCAGTTTCAGTGAGTTTTGTTTCCTGTTTACAGTCGGGACAAAGTCGTCTAACTAAACGCTGACCGATAGAGCATTCAATGGAGCTGGAGAGTATTTTTGGTTCAATACCCAGTCCGATAAAACGAGGAATGGCGCCGGCAGCGGAATTAGTGTGAATTGTTGAAAGAACTAAGTGTCCGGTCATCGCCGCCTCAATAGCTATTTTAGCGGTTTCTTCATCTCTGATTTCACCAACCATGATTACATTCGGATTTTGTCTCAGTAAGGAGCGCATAGCGGCGGCAAAAGTGTAGCCCTGTTCGGTGTCAATTTGAGTTTGCATCACTCCTTCTAAGTGGTATTCAATTGG
>JAWODZ010000227.1:0-14284 GCA_046483025.1 bacterium | reverse complement strand
CTCCCCTTTTAACTTGTAATCTTTCTAAATCTGCTCCGGCTCTCGGACCGCCTGCCACTGCTACAAGATCCCATAATGATTTTGAAGGATCAATTCTGTAGACACCTGGTTCTGCAAAAGCTCCCTGCATAGTGATTCTTATCAAAGGTCGTACGTACACATAAGGGCTTCTTAAATATTCGCTATATTTTTCTGTAATTAATTCTGTAGCTTCATCTAAGGTTAATGCTTTAATTTTAATCTCACCTACCAGAGGTAAAGCGACATTACCTTCTGGATTTATGGGATAAACTCCACTAAAATCTAAATTTCTTCTCTCTTCATATAAATACTCCCAAACAACCAGATTAATCGCATCACCTGGACGAAAAATAGTCAATGACTTCATAGATTGACCAGCTGATCTATTAAAAGATAATGATATTAATAGAGATATCACCAATATAAACTTAATATTATCAAGAAAATAAAGCTTTTTAATATAATTCATTCCAAAAAACTCCTTTTGTATTCCTCATAAGTATAGTACTAAAGCAAATAATATACCATCAAACATAAAAAAAGGTTGTCGAAAAACAACAACTCTTTATATAATACAGATTTATTATGGGGAAAAATAAAAAGACTATCTAACTATCATAAAATCAATAAAATCTCCCAATTATCTGGATCGATAAAACCTATACCTCTTATCTTTTGTTTCAAGACTCAAATCCTTTAAAAGTGAACGCATACGAAACCAGCCGATCTTTTCTTTACCATATTCTTCAGAATTTATTCTTTGACAAATTTTTCTAATACTATACATTGGATTTTCTAAAACGATCCTCTTTATTTTCTCATTTAAAGGTAATTGTAAATTTTTATGCTGATATTCTGAGGTTAGAGAATCAATTCTGTCCCCCCCCCCTTCAAAAAGATTCTCTACTCTGGGATTATAATCAATTAATGGATTTGCTTCTTTTCTATTATTTCTAACTGCACCAGCACTTGTTATATCCATTCCTCTAAGTATTTCAAATTCATTTAAAGCCTCTTCAATGGAATCATAATGCCTTAAAATTTTATCAAATTCAAGCATTTCAAAGACTTCAAAAACTTCCTGACTTATTTGTACGATTTTGATATCCCCACCCTGATCACGGATAGTTTTCAATTTACTCATAAAAGCTCCCCACCCTGCACTGCTTACATAGGTAACCCCTCCAAGATCAGCGATAATTTGAATATAATTTTTATTTATTAAATCATTAATTACATTTTCTAACTCCTGGCAGCTGGAAGTATCGATATATCCTGTAATTGAAAGAAGTATAACATCCAGTCTTGTACCAACAGTATTAACTGAAATATCTATACCGTGCATTTACTAACCTACAATTACTGTTTTTACCAAATTTATTTCTTTATACATTTATTATATAACTTTTCATACTTCTTAATCGTTTCTTGCTTTAAAAAATCTCTATTCATTACATTATTGATTATATTATTCCATATTGTTTTATCATTATATAAATCTACAGCCTTTTTTACACAGGAAACCAGCGATTCATGATTAAAATCATCAACAATTAATGCATTACCATTTTTATTTTTATCATCGTAATGTAAGATATACTCAGTAGTAACCCCTGCCCTATATACAATCGGCACAACTCCATACATAAAACTATACGATGCAGATAATCCAGTAGAATCATATAGGGAAGGTACTAACATGATATCAGAGCCAGCCAGTGTCATATGCTCACTTTTAACATCATAATATTCCTGTAAGCCAATACGATCTTTATATTTTTGTTTCATTTTTTTAAAATAATTATAGTATAGATCCTCTTTGGAAGTAATTATTATTAGATACATATTCATATTGGAAAAATCTTCAAAACTCTCTTTTAAAAGCTTTATTCCGTCTATATCTATAAAAGAGCTGATGATTGCACATACCGGTATTTCACTGTCAAATTTTAACTTGTATCTTTCCAGAAGAGCCTCTTTATTTTTTTCTTTACCTTCTAAAGCTTCCAAAGAAAATGTAGCAGGAATATAAGGATCCTGTTCAGAATTCCATACACTATAATCTATTTGATCTCTGATATGGTTGAGCTTGTCTTGTCTGAGTTTAAATAATTTCTTATAGTATGTATCAGATTCCAATTTTTTCAGGTATGTACTGTTTGTAGAATTGACACAATCTGCAGTCTTAATACCTGCTTTTAAAAAACTAAACTCACCATTGGCTATTAATGAATTCTTTACATCAGGTGTTTGTTTTTCAAGGCCAAAAAGAGAAACACATTGCGCATTAAAGCTGCCCTGATCTGAAAAATCTCTTATAGTATATAAGGTACTTACTGACTGAAAAAATGCATCTTTTTTATAAATATAGTGTAGAAAAAAGGGTATTAATCCTGTCTGCCATTCATTACAGTGAATTACGTCAGGTTGCCACTGTAATTTTTTTAATGTCTCCATGACTGATTTTGAAAATAAAATAAAACGTTTATCATTATCCGAATACGGTTCATTTTTACCAGGATCTCGATATAAACCTTCTCTGAAAAAATACGGTTTATAATCAATAAAATACACCTGTACTTTAGAATCAGGCAGAAAAGAGGATTTTACATTGATCTGCACAACATCACTTCCAACTGAAACATCAATATCTTTCAGTCTGATTACATCTCTTAATGTATATTTTCTCTCATTAACTACTCTGTACTGTGGAGTTATAATACGAACATCATGACCAATGTTTTTTAATTTCTTAGAGTATGATCCACTAAATTCAGCAATAAGATTTGTTTTGGAAAATGGGGCTACTTCCGGGGAAACAACTAATATTTTCAATGGCTTTTTCATTAATTATATTTACTTAAATAGCTTCTGGCAATACTAACATATTCACTATCTGGATAATAGGTAATCAATCTTTGAAACTCCTCTTTGGCTCTATCATTCTTATTTAATCTATGATAACAGATTCCTAATTTTAATTGTGCATCATCATCTTTATTGGAATTAGTAAAAGAAAACACTTTTTCAAAACTGACAATTGCTTGTTCATAATCTCCCATATCATAATAACATTCCCCTATCCAGTACTGACAATTATCGGATAACTTATGGTTACTATTCTCTAATATTAATTTCTCAAATTTTTGAATTGCTTCAGTATAAAGCCGATCTTCATACAATTGAAAGGCTTCATTGTATTTCTGAGTAAAAGTGCGTGAATCCATCTCAACACCAGCAGTTCGATCTTGTTTATCACTGGTACCACTTCTGGTATCATCTCCTTTGTAATCATATCGATTATAGTCAGTCTTGTTCTCTTCTGATTGAGAAATTGCTCTCGTCTCTGAAGTATCATCTGTTTTTTCATCCACAACACCCAATAATTTTAACACATCCTCTTCAGTAATATCCTTGCCTTCTTTATCAGACTCAGATTCATCATCTTTATCAGATAACCCCAATAATGCATCTATATCTTCCGAATTACTGGTTGTTTGTGTTTCCCCTCTCATTGTATTAGCCGTACCACCGCATCCACTGATTAAAATCATGCCTATGATTATTACGGCTGTTATGACCAGTATCATACATTTTTTTCTCATAACCGCCTCCTAAAATTTTTGATTCTTAACAATTTATTAAAATTTATCCTAAAAATCAAGTCTTTCCAGAACTCCTGTGATTTTTCCTCTGTAATATTATCAGTAAAATTATACCGAATAAAACCATACCAATGCTAATCAGTTGATTAATAGTAATGTCATAAAAACCTAATGAAACCATATCTGTGTCCTCATAATATCTAACAAAATCAACAAGAAATCTAAAAATCCCATACATTATAAAAGCCAATCCGGTTATAAATCCATCAACATGTTTTTTCTTATCCACTAATACAATCACTATCATTATTATTAATCCGTACAAGGAAGAATATAATTGAGTTGGATGTATAGCAGTATCAAAAAAATGATAACCGGCTGCACTTTTTAAAGGAAATTTCATTGCCCAGGGAAGATCACACGGTCTTCCATAGCAGCATCCATTTAAAAAACATCCAATACGGGTTAAAAATACTCCCAGTCCAAAAACTGGTGCAATAACATCAAATAATTTTAAAAGTGAAATCTTTTTCCACCTGCAATACACTACAATTACAATTATCGCTAACAGAACTCCGCCTAACAATGTTAATCCTGCTATACCGATTTGTCCTGAGCTCTGAAAAGGATTAAAGGTGTCAGTCCAGTGATCTCTAAACTCTTCAAGATGAGTAAAAACATATAAAATTCGAGATCCTATAATTGAACTTAACAAAATAAGAAGTGATAAATCAACCACTTGATTAGGATTCAATCCCCGTTGTTTAGCGCGTTTTGACGCCCAGAATATACCAATTAAAAAAGAAAGTGCCAGCATGAAACCATATGCACGGATTTCCAATCTCCCAATACTAAAAAGAATAGGATACATTATCTTCGCCTCCCTGAATTAAAATTACATACTCCACTTAAACAGACAATCAATAGATAAATAAAAATTTTAATGACGGAAATGCCTCATTCCGGTAAAAGCCATACTTATTCCCTTTTCATTACATAAATTAATAGAATCATCGTCTCTTTTAGAGCCTCCTGGCTGGATAATAAACTTTATATCAAACTCATCTGCAACTCTTACGGTATCATCAAAAGGGAAAAAAGCGTCTGAAGCCAGTACCATTTGACTAAATTGTTCATTGCAATATTCGTCAAAACTCTTATCAGGTTTTAAAACATCATACTCTATCTGCAGATTTTCTTTAGCTTTAGTTACAGCTAATTTACGTAAAGAATCAACCCTGTTGGGCTGGCCCGCTCCCATACCAATAATCTGATAATATCCAGGAGCATACTCTCTGCCCAAAACAATAGCATTTGATTTTGTATGCTTACAGGCTTTGTAAGTGAAATCAGCTAAATTTTTCTTATCTTTACTGAACTGGGCTTTGGTAACAATATCAAATTTTTCCATTAAAGATAGATCCTTATCCATCTCCAATAAACCGCCTGTAATTTTACGAAAGGTTTTTTTATCCCTCTGATTTGAATATAATTCTCCAGTTTTGAGTAATCTAAGCGATTTAGTCCTGGATAACAGTTTTAATGCATCTTCCTCATAATCAGGTGCTATGATAACTTCAACAAATTTTTTAGGTACTTTTTGAGCAATTAGCTTCTCACCCTGAATAATATAGCCAGTATGTTCAATATTTTTCCCTTTTAAAAATTCGGCAAACTCCAAGTCAACCTTTTTATTACACGCAATAACTGAACCAAAAGATGAAACCGGATCCCCTGCCCAGGCTCGTTTTAAAGCTTCACCAGGAGTCTTACCAATTGCATAACCACATGGATTTGTGTGTTTTATAACTGCAACTCCGGTATCCCCATTCAGTTCTTTGACCGCCTCCAGGGCAGCATCACTGTCAACATAGTTATTATAGGACATTTTCTTTCCATGGATGATTTCCGCTCTGGCTACTGAAGATTCCTCACTTTTTACATCCCGATAAAAAACTGCTTGCTGATGTCTGTTTTCTCCATATCGTAAGTTTAAACCTTTATTAAAATGCATATGAATGGTTTTTTCACTTAACAGTTTTTCAGATAAATAATTATCAATACACACATCATAAGCAGCTGCTCTGCGGAACACTTTAATTGCAAGTTTTTTTCTTGTATCAAGAGATACTTCTCCAGTATCCCTGATTTCCCGAAGTACGGGATCATAATCGGAAACATCAGTGACAACTGTTACATAAGCATAATTTTTAGCAGCACTTCTCAGCATAGTAGGTCCCCCGATATCTATATTTTCAATGGCTTCTTCAATCCCGATATTATCCTTTTGAATAACTGATTCAAAAGGATACAGATTAACCACGACAAGGTCTATCCATTGTATCTGATGTTTTTCAGCCTGCAGAGCATGATCTTTGCTGTCCCGTAATCCTAATATTGCTCCGTGAATTTTAGGATGAAGTGTCTTCACTCTTCCATCCATCATTTGGGGAAATCCGGTAACTTCTTCAATAGGTATAGTGTTAATGCCATTTTCGGAGAGGTATCTTCTGGTTCCTCCGGTTGAAACAATTTCAATACCCAACTTTGATAACTCCTCAGTAAAACTATGTATATTTTTCTTATCCGAAACACTAATCAAGGCTCTTTTAATCATAAAAACCTCTTTTTTTTAAATAAAATATCAATAAAAAATTTAACCATAAAAGTTTTTATTTCCAAACATTTTCTCAAAATTTGAATTTAACCCATTTTTTCCTTGATTAAATCATCATAAATAATTATTATTCATATAACTAATAACCATAAAAACAGGAGATTCAACCTTGAAACTTTTTTCTTATACCCAGGATAAAAATATATTTTACATCGGAGTTTCCCTGGAGGAAGAAAATTATAATCTTACCGAAGCTTTAAATATCTATCAAAATTCTAAAGGAATAAGTAATAAACTCTCAATTCAATTTTTGCAAATGCTGATTGAATTGGGGTATTGTTCTGGTACAATAATCAATAATATATTTAACAGTCCCTGGGTCAAATCAAAAATTAAAGATTTACTGATACCATCGGATTTCACCTATGGTGTCCCTGTACCCCGACCCTCCAAAATTATCTGCCTGGGCAGAAATTACCAGGCACATGTAAAAGAGATGGACCATTCTTTACCGGATGAGCCCATACTTTTTTCCAAAGCAAGTTCTTCTTTAACTGCTCATAATCAGGAAATCATCATTCCCTCCTGGCTGGAAGGAAGGATAGATCATGAGGCTGAATTAGCCTTAATTATCGGCAAACTGGGAAAAAATATCCCGGAAGATAAAGCCTTTGATTACCTGGCCGGATATACAATCATCAATGATGTAACAGCCAGAGATATGCAAAAAAAAGATATTGACAACAGTAACCCCTGGTTTCGCTCTAAAAGTCTGGACACTTTCTCTCCTCTGGGACCATTTATCATACCGGTAGATGAAATTGATGATCCACACAATCTGAAAATCAAATTAAAAATTAACAATAGAATAAAACAAAACGCTTCAACTGCCGATATGATTTTTAAAATCCCCCAAATACTCGCCTACATTTCCAAATATATGACCCTTCAGCCCGGTGACATCATTGCAACCGGAACCCCTGAAGGTGTATCTGAGATCAAAGACGGGGATAACATTGAAATTACTATTTCCGACCTTGGAGTTCTAAAAAATACAGTTGTAAAAGAAAAATAAGGAGATAGATGGTGAAAATTCTGGTTACAGGAGGAGCAGGGTTCATTGGTTCCCATATTGCTGATCGAATGATCGAACATGGACATACAGTTGTTGTTCTGGACAACCTTTCCATGGGACGGATTGAAAATATAAATCCAAAAGCAAAATTTTATCTTTTGGATATCGGTGCAAAAGAAGTGGAAAAAGTTTTTCAGCAGGAAAAATTTGACGCTGTCTGCCATCAGGCTGCTCAAATGGATGTACGTAAATCTGTTGAAGATCCACTTTTTGATGCAGAAGTAAATGTAAAAGGAAGTTTGAACCTCCTGCAAAACTGTGTAAAATACGGGATAAAAAAATTTCTCTTTGCTTCCACCGGAGGAGCAGTATACGGTGAACAGCAAAATTATCCCTGTGATGAATCCCACCCTCTGAGGCCTGTTTCTCCCTATGGTATTACCAAGCTTACTATGGAAAAATATTTATTCTATTATTCTGTGCAATTCGAATTAAACTATACCATTCTGCGCTACGCCAATGTTTACGGTCCCCGTCAGAATCCCAGAGGAGAAGCCGGAGTTATAGCTATTTTCTCCCATAAACTTCTCAGGGGAGAACCGCCTATCATCAACGGTAATGGAAAACAAACCAGAGATTACGTATATGTTGGTGATATAGTAGAGGCCAATATTAAAGCTCTGAACTATAAAAAAAACGATATCTTCAATATCGGAACCGGTATTGAAACAGATGTAAATAAAATTTTCCATATACTTAATCATAATATTGACAGCAACATAGAAAAAAAACACGGACCGGCTAAACCCGGGGAACAACAGAGAAGTGTGATAAGTTATAAAAAAGCCAAGAAACGTTTATCCTGGCAGCCCCGGATCGATCTGGAACAGGGGTTGAAAAAAACAGTAGAATTTTTCAGGAAACAAAAAATATGAAAATCACTGTACTGGGATCTGGTGCAGCAATACCGGTCCCGGAAAGACATCCATCTGCTTATATTATACAATCCCTGGGTAATGCTTACCTTCTGGACGCCGGAGATGGAATTACCCAGCAATTGATCCGACACCATTTTAAGCTCAATACTATCCACAGTGTTTTCATAAGTCATACTCATGCCGATCATGCCGCCGGTATAATCATGTTAATCCAGACCATGCAGCAGATAAAAAGGACTGCCCCCCTTGAAGTGTATGTTCCTGATTCTGTATTACCCGGCTTTAAATCCATTTTCCCGTATTTCCAAATTTATAAAGACAAACTTACATTTGATCTTATTTTTAAAGGAATCACCGCTCAGAGTTCATTTCAGAAAAATAATTTTCAGATCAAAGCAGTTGCGAATGATCATCTAAAGGGTAATCAAGCTTATGCTTCTCAATCCGGACTTGAAGTCAGCAGTTTCAGCTTTCTGATAAAAGAAAAAAACAGACAGATAATCTATTCTTCAGATATTAATGATTTTAATCACCTGACAAAATACACTGATAATACAAAAATTCTTATATCAGAGTGTACTCATGTCTCTGTTGCTTACATAAAAAAATTTGCCCGGTCACATACTATTGAAAATGTTATTCTCTCACATATTCCACCGGGAATTGATAATCAACAAGTAATCAATGAAAATGCCTTATCAAACAAAATATATATAAGTCTGGCAAAAGATGGTCAAGTGATCGAGGTATGAATGAATTCTCATCTAAAAAAACAAAATCATCCTCTGGCTGAAAGTATGGGGCTGCTCGGAAGATCCGAATCCTTTATTCAGGTATTGGAAACCATTAAACAGGTTGCCCCCACTAATATCACGGTTCTGATTACCGGGGAGAGCGGTACAGGAAAAGAAATCGTTGCCAGGGCAATCCATGAACTCAGTCAACGAAAAGACAAACCGATTATCAGTGTGAATTGTGGTGCCATCCCGGAGGGAATTCTGGAAAGCGAACTTTTCGGACATGAAAAAGGTTCCTTTACCGGAGCTGAGACCAGCAGAAAAGGATATTTTGAGGCAGCAAATCAGGGTACAATTTTTTTGGACGAAATCGGTGAACTGCCTATTGCTACTCAGGTTAAACTATTAAGGGTATTAGAACAAAAGGAATTTATGAAAGTAGGGGGAACAACATCTGTAAAAGTGAATGTACGGGTTATAGCAGCAACCAATAAAAACCTTGAAAATGAAGTAAACAACGGTAATTTTAGAAAAGATCTTTTCTATCGTCTGAATGCAGTAAAAATTAACATTCCTCCCTTGCGAAAACGTAAAGAAGACATTGCCCTGTTTGCTGTACACTATTCCCAGAAGGTAAGCAGGGAAAATAATATTGATTTTAAGGGATTTACTGATGAAGCTCTTAAGGAGCTGGAAAATTATTCCTGGCCTGGAAATATCCGGGAGATTAGAAATCTGATCGAACGGCTTATAATTCTTAAAAAAGGGGGGGAAATTGATAAATCAGATATCACCTCTCATCTTATGCAAAAAAATGAAATCGACACTAACCTTCCGGTAGTAACCAGAATATCACCGGAACAGGCTGAACGGGAACTCATCTATCGGGTTTTACTGGATCTGAAGATGAGCATAGAAGAAATACGCTCCTATCTCTTGGGAACCAATCCCAAACATAAATCCTATCCTGATATCCATACCCCCCTGATGACTGAAATATTAAACGAACAACAGGATGAATCAGAAACTGAAAGTATCCTTCCTATACATGAAATGGAAAAAAGACAGATACAAAAAGCACTTAACCTAACCAAGGGAAACAAAAAAAAAGCAGCCCGATTACTCAACATCGGAGAACGAACACTGTACAGAAAAATAAAGGAATATAACCTTGAACAATAAAATTTGGTCTTTTAACACAGTTTTACTTTTTTCAGTGATTCAATTTGTTGTAATTTTTATGATAATCGGATGCGGAATCTATTCATTTACAGGTTCCTCTCTGCCCAGACATATTAAAACTGTAGCGATACCTTTATTTGATAACACCACTGCTCAGTACGGGGTCAGTCAGCCTCTGACTGATGGAATTATTGATGCCTTAACTCAGGACAACACACTTAAAATTGCCTCCCCTAATAATACTGATTCTATCCTCAATGGTTCTATACTGAGCATAAAAGAACAAGCCGGACAGTATGACCGAAATGAACAAGCTTCGGATTTTAGAGTGCATATAACCGTAAAAATTATTTTTGAAGACAGGGTAAAAAGGGAAAACCTCTGGGAAGAAACCTGGACGGAATGGGGTGAATATGAGAGTGATATGGATGAAGGAATCAGACAGGCAGCTGAAAAACTTTCCGAAAAAATTTTAAACAGAATGGTTTCCGGGTGGTAGGAAGTTTTCACAGAAAAATGGAAGATGGAGAAAAAAACAGAAGGATAAAGGATAAAAGAAAATAAGAACTTTAGAACATTAGAACTTGAGAACTTTAGAATGTTCGTAATGAGTGGCATAAAATCTTATTAAATATATCTCACCTGCTTATAACAATAAAAACAACTATCCACAGACATCAGAAAAACTTAATCACAGTAATTATTTACTAAAACCTGCAGAGGTCGTAAATATGAGTATAGATGAAAAGCAAAAAGCCTATGAGATTGAAATTTCTATTAACCCGGAAGACATTGACCAGCTGGGGCATGTAAACAATATAGTATACGTACAGTGGATACAGGATGCTGCAGTTGCTCACTGGTATGCAGTAGCCAGTAAAAAAGAAAGAGAAAAATTACTGTGGGTTGTCATTAGACACGAGATTGACTATAAGAGGCCGGCTGTTTTACAGGATACAATTATTGCACATACGTGGGTGGGAGCTGCATCCAGACGAGCCTTTGAACGGCATACAGAAATAATTCGCACATCTGATATGAAACTGTTAGCTAAGGCCCGTACTCTCTGGTGCCCCATTGATGCAAAAATCAGAAAACCTGTGAGAGTGAGTGATGATGTCTATCAAAAATTTTCTACTCATAAAATAAAACATTTCTGAACGGAAAAGGATTGAATAAACTACAGCAAAGACAAAATTTTGGGGTTGCCTCAAAAGTATAAACATGCTTTAAACGTATAGCTCGCTCTACGTTTAAATTTTGTTTTTAACCAACACCAGTTAACAAATAATATGTTAGTTGTAATAAATTGACCCCAATACCTGAAAAAGAATTTAAATGCATTACCAAGGCAACATAATTCGTCCGCCCAGTGAAGCTGACAGTATCATTCTGCAGGCAACTGTAGGGTGCTCACATAATAAATGCACCTTCTGCGGAGCCTACAAGAACAAACGGTTTACCATTAAAAGTGACGATATACTTGAAAAAGATATCTCCTTTGCTGCTGAGCATTTTAAACATACCCGCCGGCTTTTTATTTGTGACGGTGATGCTTTGATCATTCCTCAGCCCAAACTTGCTTCCCTTCTCACCATAATAAAAAAACAGCTTCCCTGGCTTACCAGAATAGGCATCTATGCCAATGCTAAAAGTCTTAAACGTAAATCTCTGCCGGAACTGCAGGAATTAAAAGAAATGGGCCTGGGAATTATTTATATGGGACTGGAATCCGGAGATGATATGACGCTTAAGGCAGTAAATAAAAAAAGCCTGTCAGCTGATATGATCAAGCAAGGAAAAAAAGTGAAGCAGGCAGGTATAAAGCTTTCCATTACCGTACTGCTGGGTTTGGCAGGACCGGAACGTTCTCACATCCATGCCAGAAAAACCGGGAAAGTGTTATCTCAAATTGATCCGGAATTCGTGGGTGCACTAACCTTAATGCTCATCCCCGGAACTCCTCTGTATGATGACTATCGAAAGGAAATTTTCACCTTATTAGAACCAAAGCAAATGCTTCAGGAACTGAGATCCATGATTGTACACACTAATTTATCCAAAGGATTATTCCTCTCCAACCATGCCTCCAATTTCCTGTCTTTAAAAATCCGCATGCCCAGAGACAAACAGACTGCCATCCAAAAAATAGACCAGGCTTTGCAAGGCAATATTCCCCTGAAACCTGAATGGATGCGGGGATTGTGAGTCGGATTTTACCTGCAGTCAGGGACTGCCTCTAACCGTTGTATTAATTAATTCAAAACCCCGGATGTCCGTTTCTCAGGACTCCGGGTGTTTTTTAATCTCAAAATTAACCACAGATTTACACGGATATACACGGATAAAATATTTTAATTCTGTGTTGATCCGTGTTAATCCGTGGCTAAAATTTTTTGTACAGAATACACCGGCTAACTACAGCCCATGACTGCGGTTAAATTTACTAAAATTAAACTAATAAATTTGTATTTTACTAAATGATCCCGTATATTGTAATTAACTTATCAATAAAACCTTAATTAAACTTAAAGCAGATTGTTTATGATCAAAAAAATTGTAAAAATTCAAAGCTTGGAAGAACATAAAAAACAATCCATTAAAAACGATTTGGCCTACTGGTTAAGCAAAACACCGGACGAACGCATTTCTGCTGTTGAATTTTTAAGAAGGCAATATCATGGAAATACAGCCAGACTTCAAAGATCTGTTAGAGTTATTCAACGCTCACAAAGTTAAATACATTATTGTCGGAGGATATGCTTTAGCTTTTCACGGCGCTCCCCGTTACACCGGGGATATAGATATTTATATTAAACCTGATACTCAAAATGCTGAACGAATAATGCAAGCTTTGGATGAATTCGGATTTGAATCAGCAGAACTAACATCTGAAGACTTAAAGAATCCAGACAATGTTATTCAACTTGGCGTTCCGCCGGTAAGAGTAGATATTATTACCTCAATATCAGGAGTTACTTGGGAAGATGCCTATTCAGGGTGTATTGATGGAAAATATGGTGATGTACCGGTCAAATATATAGGATTAAATGAGTTTATCATAAATAAACGCACCACAGGTAGAAAAAAAGACCTATCAGATTTAGAAGCACTTGGTGAGGACTGATTACTAACGGTAGCGGATGTCGCAGAAATCAGGGTAAATGAACAAAAACAGGCTGCCCAATCTCTGGGGGTCACATCGGTGGATTTTTTGGATTACGAGGATGGCTACCTGATGCCGGATATTGAAATGCGCAAAAATATTGTGCGCTTTATCCGAAAATATCAACCGCATATCTTAGTCACCTGTGATCCCAGCAATCTCTTTCCCAGCCAGCAGTATATCAACCATCCTGACCATCGCTATGCCGGCCAGGTTGTCATTGATGCGGTCTTTCCGGCTACCGGAAACCGCTTTTTCTTCCCCCTGCTGCTCGATGAAGGGTATCCGGTTCATGAGGTTGAGGAGGTTTGGATGAGTCTCACCAACCAGCCGGATGTGAAATTGGATGTCAGTGAGTATTGGGAGGACAAAATTAATGCCCTCAAACAACATACCTCACAGATTGGGGATCCAGAGACCTTTGAGAAGCGGATGTCCGAGCGGTTGATAAAAAATGAGGACCAAACCATTAAATATGAAGAACAATTTAGGCGCATAAAATTTAGGAGGCACACCAAATGACGTTTTTGGACGAAGCACTTAAAATCAAAGATGAGACCATCGCTTGGCGCAGGGATTTCCATCGACATCCCGAATTGGGTTTAGAGGAAAGGCGCACGGCGGCGATTGTTGCCGAAAATCTTGAAAAATTCGGGTTGGAAGTCACCACTGGAATCGCACAAACCGGGGTGGTTGGCATGTTGCGCGGACGGGCAGATGGTCCCCTTTTATTGCTGCGCTTTGATATGGACGCATTACCCATACAGGAAGAAACTGGCGTGGATTATGCATCGGAAGTGCCCGGTAAGATGCACGCATGTGGTCATGACAGCCATGTAGCTGTTGGATTAAGTGTCGCCAAACTGCTCTCTGCCCGAAAGAATGAAATTCCTGGCACGATTAAATTCGTCTTTCAACCAGGAGAAGAGGGCGCCGGAGGCGC
>JAWODZ010000011.1:0-19799 GCA_046483025.1 bacterium | reverse complement strand
TGCCCGAACATCAAATATTTCCTGTTTTGTTTTTTTATTAGAGAAAGTCGTTTTTGGGTTTCATTAATATATTTTTCATAGAGCCCTTTGTATAATTTTGCATCTCCGGGCATAAGAGGTTCCATTTTAAATTCACTGTATATTTGTTCTATGGATGACATGTAAAACTCCTTTAGAAATAATATCTATTAAAAATATAATAAATATAACTAAAAAATCCACATAAATATTTTAATAGAAACCACCTGTTTTCAAAAAAACTTGACATCTAAAAAACACCTATTCTCACTATTCCACCATAACCTCATCCACTAATAGCAAAGCTGGTTCTCCAGAAGATGAATGCCAATGGGGACAGGTTTTAATATTTCTGGCAATAACTTTAATATAACGAGCATTGATATCATTAAATTCACCTACAAAATCTTCTATATCAGTTCGAATATGGTTTTCCGGTACACCGTATTCCTTTTCTGCAACAGTAGTAAAGGTTTTCTGATCTTCGGAAATCTGATATGCAACTGAAAACGGCAAAAAAATACTGTACCCGGTACTCACCAGAAATCCGGTTGCAATTTTATGAACAGATTTAATGGTTCCCAGATCAATTATGGCCTGAAAATCATCTTTGGAAAAGGCTGTCCACAAACCGTTTCTGAAATTTACTGTTCCTTTCATCCCGTCTATTAAAATGGTCTTATCGGTCTGGGAGCGACCATATTCACTGTCAGGTTCAGGTGCTACCCTGATAGGTCTGGCTACTGCTTTATGAATATGAAAAAGTCTTTCTGTAATATCACCTCTCAGTATTCCTTCTTTAAAAATACCTGCCTTAACCAAGGTGGTTTTATTCAGTTCAAAAGGGGAACTGTATGGTTTGGACAATCTGTCCGGATCACTTCCGTCCAGGGTAAATCTGATTTCCGGTTGAATTAATTCTGTTTCAAAACTGACTTTCAACGAATTATCCATTGTATCGATTTCCGATACCGGATAGACATTGAAGGCGCTTTTGGCAAAGTTAATACCCAATTTTTTATATCGTTTTAATTGATATCCCATACGGTCCAAGAAATCATGCCATTCCCTTTTTTCCGGAGGTGACCATACAACCTCGGCCAGAGCCGCCATTCTGGGAATGGCCATGTATTCAACCTGATCCGGTCCTGAAATGTATTCTGTCCATACATTCCCCTGAGCTCCTAAAATATGCCTCTTTTCCTTTTCGGATAAAATATCCGGTATCGGATTAAATGAGTAAACTTTTTTTAAAGGCGTATATCCGCCGATCGCTTTGGGCTCAAAATCCGGCTCACCCTGGTAATAATCAAAATAACAGTGAGATGTAGGGGTCATAATAACATCGTGTCCTTGCTGGGCAGCAGCAATCCCTCCTTCCATTCCCCGCCAGGACATCACAGTTGCTTCGGGAGCAAGTCCTCCTTCTAATATTTCATCCCAACCAATAAGAAAGCGACCTTTTGAATTCAAAAACTTTTCTATGCGTTGAATAAAATAGCTCTGCAGTTCATGTTCATCTTTAAGGTTATTTTCTCTTATGCGTGTTTGGCAATCCGGACAGTTTTTCCACCTCTCTTTGGGACATTCATCTCCACCGATATGAATATATCTGGAAGGGAAGAGTTCTATTACTTCAGAAAGCACATTTTCTAAAAACTTAAAGGTTTTTTCTTTTCCTGCACAGTAAACATCTTGAGAAATACCCCAGGTTGTCCTGACCTCAAAAGGCCCTCCGGTGCAGGAAATCTCCGGATAAGCTGCCAGGGCTGCCAGAGAATGACCCGGCATTTCAATTTCAGGAATAATGGTAACAAAACGACTGTTCGCATAAGCAACAATCTCTTTTATTTCTTCCTGAGTATAATATCCTCCATACCGTTTTCCATCAAATTTACGGGGAAGATTATTTAAATCACCCTTCAAAGTCTCTTCTCTCCAGGCTCCGATTTCAGTAAGTCTGGGATACTTTTTAATTTCAATCCTCCACCCCTGATCTTCAGTAAGATGCCAGTGAAAAGTATTCATTTTATGCATGGCAATATAATCAATATACTTTTTAATAAATTCTTTGGGCATAAAATGTCGGCAAACATCCAGATGCATTCCCCTGTAAGGGAAACGTGGCTCGTCTTTTATTTTTACCAGAGGAACACTCCATTCCTGTCGATTTTCTGATTGAATCGAAGCTTCCATTTCCACTGGTAAAAGCTGACGCAGGGTCTGAATACCATAAAATATACCCTTTGCTGTATTTGCCTTAATGTGAATACCATTTTTTTTCACAGAAAGAGTATATCCCTCAGCACCAAGTTCAGAGCCACCCTCTTTAGTAGTGCAAACAATTGTATTGTCCTCTACTTTCTTATCTTCTAAAGTGACAACATTTAACCTATAATTAGATGACTTAGCCAGCAAATTATTAAAAAAATCAACTGCATATCTTATTTTTGCAGAAGCAGAATCGATCACTATCTTAGTATCAGGGGAAATAATGAAATTCCCCTTTTTAATACTTGAATGTACGGGTTTAGGAATTATACTGACATCATTCTGCTGCTTTTTTGAACATTGTATCATGCCTAACACACTTAATCCTAAAATGATAAATGATATAATTATTTTCTGATTCATATTTTCTCCCTTGTTTTTAAGGATATGTCTAAAATTTAATTAATAATTTTATCACTCCACAATTTTTCAAAGAATTGTCTCCAGGGCATAATAATATTATTATTAATTAAGTGTTTTTCTTCCATATTTCTATTGGTAAGAATATTAGCTGTTCCGACATCAAACAAATAAAATTTTTGAGCATACTCCGTTTTATTAAAATGTCAAAAACTTTTTAATTAATTTACTTAAACACTCCCTCCACTCTCACCTACCGGTTCACATACTCGGAAACTTTCAATAACTTTCTATCAATACAAACCTTTACAGCCAGGGCTATTTCTTCTTTCTTAAGTAGGATATAAAATTCTTCCTTCAAGGTTTGAATAAACTCAGAAAGGTCTTTGAATTCAGAAGGGTTTTTACTGAGTAGCAGTTCACTGAATTCCTCTATTCCAATCAGTTCATTTTGATACAGTGCTTCATTTTCCATGTACACACGCTGTGATATTTTCTGCTCCTGAAATTTTTTTCTGTTATTATCAAGGAGATCCTCAATATCTTCTTTTAGATCCTGAAGTTCTACCCGCATTATCACCTGAAAACTTCTTATTTTATACTTCATATTGTCCCCCGACTATTTCATAAATCAATTAAATATCTTCATCTTCTCAGCAGGGTAGGGTTCTAAAAACTCATACACTTCATTACTGTCGATCGTCTGGTCTAACCATGAACCTTCTTGTTGGGGGGATAAAATTGCCGGCATTCTGGTATGAGGAATATTAGCAATTATATCATTAGGCGGAATAGTGATAATGGTACATGATCTGAGAGAATGACCGTTGACTTTACATTCATCCCAAATACCGGCCAGGGAAAGTATTTGCTGATCAATTACTGTAATTTTATGCTCTTTTCTGGGCATACCGGGCGGCATTATTTTTTTATCCGGCCATTCAAAAAATTCTGTAGCCGGAATAATGCATCTTTGATTTTTTTTCCAGGCATTACGAAACGATGTCTTTTCAGCTAAACTTTCTTTCCGGGCATTATAGGTAGCAAACTTTTTTTCCGATAACGGTTTTTTCCACCAGGAAGGTATCATATCCCAGCGGAAAAGTTCTAACACCCTTTTCTTATTCTGTTCCATTACAACCGGTACATTTGATTGAGACTGCCCCCTGGAAGGATAGAATCCCTGTTCGTTCAATAACGACTCAAAATCAAAATCAGGATCAGCAGAAACCCCGTATCTTTTCATTAAGTTGATTAAGTTAATATAGTTTAAAGCAAAATGACCACACATAAACGTTACCTGTTTTTATAATTATGTATCCTATGTCTTTGATGCTATAAACATTTCGTCCTTAAAGGGACTTCGACTGATCATTATCTATTATTCTGTCTTTTTCTCCTATACCCCGTTTCCCCGATACTCCTCTTCACTTAACTGAGTGATCTATATTTTATTAACAAAAACTGATCTCTCATCACTGACAACTGACTTCTAAACATGCATCCTCTCAAGTTCTTTCATCCTTGCATTCTGGCTTCTTTTGTCTTTTTTATTTTTTAATTTATCTTTGTCTACTCGTACACTTTCCGAGAAAAAAAGTCTTCAATAATTTCATTAAATCCGTAAGCAAGCTTGGTCTCAGCTGCCTCTTCCCTGGTAAACCATTTCAAACATTGACCTTCCTGCAGGTCAATGGTATTAATATCCAGATTCTCTCTTTTCCAAAAAGTATATTCAATGCGATCTTTAAATTCAATAATCGAAACTGGTTGAAAATCTTTAAGTGTAATTCCCATCTCCTCTTCCATCTCCCTGATAATACAGAATTCAACCTTTTCACCAGTTTCTACATGTCCACCCGGCAGATCCCACATATTAGGATAAGGTATACTGGTCTTGTTGTCTCTTAACAAAAGAAGAACCTCATGGTTATCATTAATGAAGATTATACTGACTCCTTTTCTTTTCATATAAAATAAAATACTAACTGATCAGATAAATTGCAATTTTTAAATAGTCAAATTAACTTTGACTTAAATAAAAAAACCCTCTCCTAACATTTTTCTAACAATTCTCAAACAAACTTTTAATATAACATTCTTACTTTAATAGGTCATTAAGGGGTAGCAATTTTTTGTAATTTAAAATAAGGGGATGGAAATGAAAATACGTGCATTAATACTGCTTGTTGTGATCTGTACAGCCAGCGGCTATACTCGGGTTTCACAAATCAAAGGAAAAGTATTTGGTGATTATTTTTATCATCTGAAAAATAATTCGGAAGCAAATGAAGATCTAAATGGATTTGCCATTCGGAGGATCTACTTCACTTTTGAAAGTCAGCTTACTGATAACATTAAAATGAGGTTAAGACTGGATTCTAAACATGGAGATTTTGGAGAGAAAGAAAAACTGCATCCTTTTATAAAAAATGCTTATATTGAATGGAATAATATACTTCCTCAGCATAAATTATATGTAGGTATTTCAAATGCAAATACTATAGTAAATTCTCAAGACTACTGGGGATACCGTTCCCTTGAAGAGACCATAACAGGTGTTTATAAAATTTCTTCATCTGCTGATATGGGACTGGCTCTCAAAGGAGATTTAAATAAATATGTCCATCACTGGCTCACTGTCTTTAATGGAACCGGGTATGGTTCATCTGAGATGGATAAATATAAAAAACTTGGGTATTCCTTATGGATTACACCCATTAAGGGCATGATTCTGGAAGGATATATTGATTATGAAAAACAGGATCCGGAAACCGGAACATATAAACCTGCAGCTGATTATTTTCACAGTAGCGGTTACCGAACAGTTAAGGGATTTATCGGGTATCAACATCCTGATTTTACCATAGGATGTGAAATTTTCTCTCGTACAAATTTTCAGTCAGGTGCTACTGACAGTTCAGGATCTTCGAGAACTGATGTAATAAAAACAGGTTTTTCAATTTTCGGTCATTGTACTCTTATAAAATCAAAGCTGCATGCTTTTGCAAGATATGACTTTTTTGATCCAAATTCTGATGACAAAGTCTTTACAAGTCAATATATTAATGGATATAAAGACGAAGAATCATTAATTATTGCTGGTATGGACCTAACAGTTGAAAATAAATTTCATATTATGCCTAATCTTTATATTAGAGGATACAGCAATAACAATATAGATAATGATATTACCGCCAGAATAACTTTTAGTTATAAGTATAAAACAGAAAAATTTTAATTTATTTATTATTAAGGAAAGGGAAAAAAATGAAAAAAATCATCACAGTAATACTGGTAGCGTTATTTTTTATCACCATTAACCTGTCTGCTCAGAGTTTTATCCGCATCAAAGGATCTGATACTCTCATTAATCTGGTCCAGAAATTGGCAGAAGTCTATATGGAAGAAAATCCAAATACAGCCATTGCCGTAACCGGAGGAGGTTCCGGAGTGGGTATAGCTGCTCTTATAGCTGACCGGGTTGATATTGCCGATGCTTCCCGGCAAATGAAGCCTAAGGAAATTGAAGCAGCTCATAAAAACGGTGTGGATCCGGTTGAGGTTGTAGTAGGTATAGACGGACTTTCTGTTATAATAAATGCTGAAAATCCGGTCAGCTCTTTAACTATGGATCAGATCGGATTGATTTTTCGGGGAGAAACCACTAACTGGAAAGACGTAGGCGGACCAGATAAAGAGATATCTCTGTACGGACGCCAGGCTAACTCCGGCACCTATGTTTTTTTCCAGGAACTGGTTTTAAAGAAAAAAGATTACTCATCGGATATGAAACGCATGAACGGTAATGCCCAGATTGTAGAAGGAGTGGCCGCTGACAAAGAGGGTATCGGATATGTAGGTATTGGATATGTGTATGACGATGAACACAACCTTCGTAAAGATATTAAGGTAATCAGTGTTACTCAGGGTGAGGCTGAACCTGTATCTCCCCTAATATCAGAAAATGTAAAATCCGGAAAATACCCCATAGCCAGAGCTCTATATCAATACGTCAATGGAATACCGGACGGTGATGTTAAAAAATTTATTGCTTTTGAATTAAGTGATAAAGGACAAAAAATTGTAGAAGATCTGTCTTTTTATCCTGTTTCCGGTGAGTATAAGTTTCAGAATGAAAAAGCAGGTTTTTAACATTCAGGATCCATTTTTAAAAAAATTAAAAAAAATCCGGGCTGTATTAAAATTTAAGACAGTCCGGATTACTAATAAATCTATAGATAGGGAAATGACTGACAAGAAAAACCGAAAAGTCACTGTAAGAAGATTTAAAGAAAAAACCATTGAAAAATTTTTCCAGGCTAATGGTATTTTCTCTATCATTGTACTTCTGGGAATTTTCTCTCTCCTTTTGATTGAAGGATGGCCTGCTATTAAAAAATTAGGGATTGCAGAATTTCTTTTTAATACCAAATGGAACCCCACTTCATTCGAAAAAGAAACCTTTGGCATTCTCTCTATGATTGTCAGCACTCTGATGGTAACCACAGGGGCAATGATAATTGCAGTTCCTCTTGGTATCGGATGTGCAGCTTACCTTGCGGATGTGGCCAGCAGAAAAACTAGAGAAATTGTCAAACCCGTAATTGAAATACTGGCAGGTATTCCTTCTGTGGTCATCGGTTTTATCGGGATAATTATTGTTGGTCCCTTACTGGCTAAAATACTTGGTACTTCTCATGGGTTAAATGCCATTAACGGCTCCATTCTTCTGGCAGTAATGTCTTTGCCTACAATTATCAGTATTTCAGAAGATGCCATAACCTCTGTTCCCAAAGTATATAAACAGGCGTCCTATGCACTGGGGGCTAATAAATGGCAGACTCTGGTAAAAGTAACCCTTCCTGCAGCTATGTCCGGTATAATTGCTGCTATTATGTTAGGAATGGGAAGAGCAATTGGAGAAACCATGACCGTTCTTATGGCCTGTGGTAATGCGCCTGCTTTTCCGGAAAGCATTAAAGCATCTGTACGCCCCATTACCTCCACAATTGCTATTGAAATGGGAGAAACTGTTCAGGGTGGACTGCACTACAGCTCTCTTTTTGTTGTAGCTTTTGTACTTTTCCTCATGACTTTCGCAGTTAATCTAATTTCTGATATAGTTCTGAATAAATATCAGAAGGTAAACAGATGAATATTAAATTAACTAAAACAAGACAATTCCTGGGCTTTTCTCTTCTCCGGTTTAGCGCTCTGATCATAATCGCTATCCTTATCTTTATATTATGGGATATCATTGCTAAGGGAAGTGAAGTTATAAGCTGGGAATTTCTTACTCAAAAACCAAAAAACGGTATGACAGGGGGAGGAATATGGCCAGCTATAGTCGGAACCTTTTGGGTAAGTATGGTAAGTATTGTGTTTTCGGTACCTATAGGAATGTTTACAGCTATTTATCTAAATGAATATGCCAAACAGGGAAGGCTGATACGAATTATCAGAATGGCAATAAGGAATCTTTCCGGTGTACCATCCATAGTGTACGGTCTGTTCGGTTTCGCCCTTTTTACATTAATGCTCAATTTCGGTCTCTCGGTTATTTCCTCCGGACTGACCCTGGGACTCCTGACTCTGCCCTGGACCATTACTGCCAGCGAAGAAGCTCTGAAAACAGTACCTTTTTCTTACCGGGAAGCATCTCTGGCACTTGGAGCCACAAAATGGCAGACCATTAAAACCAATGTACTGCCTTATGCAGTGCCCGGCATGCTTACTGGTTCTGTATTGGGATTGGCCAGGGCTGCCGGAGAAACAGCACCTATTCTTTTTACCGGAGTTGCTTTTTTTTGGCCTATTTTACCCGGTTTCCCCAAACTATTAATTCAGCAGTTCATGGCTCTTCCTTATCATCTCTATATTCTGGCGACCCAGCATCATGAAATTATGAAAGTGAGACCCATAGCCTATGGAACTGCGTTTGTATTGATTGCCTTGATAATTCTCATGAATTCCACTGCAGTCTGGATAAGGTACAGATTCAGGAAAAAATATAAATAAAATGAATGATAAGGGATACAATGAATAGTTTAAAGATGTACACTAAAGGGCTTAATTTCTATTACGGAAATTTTCAGGCTCTGATAAATATAGACCTTCCCATTGAAAGCAATAAAGTAACCGCTCTTATTGGTCCTTCCGGCTGTGGTAAATCCACTTTTTTACGTACACTAAATCGTATGAATGACATTATTCCCGGGACCAGAGTAGAGGGTAAAGTGGTTCTGGATGATCTTGATATCTATAAAAAAAACACAGATATTGTAGACATCCGCAGAAGAATCGGACTGGTTTTTCAGGAATCAAATCCATTTCCCAAATCCATCTTTGATAATGTAGCCTACGGACTTCGTATTAATGGAGAAAAAAACCGGGTTAAACTACGGGAAAGAGTAGAAGAAAGTCTTAAAAGTGCTGCTCTCTGGGATGAAATAAAAGACAGGATCGAAGACTCGGCACTTGATCTTTCCGGTGGTCAGCAGCAGAGACTGTGTATTGCCAGAGCTTTGGCAGTAAAACCGGAAGTTCTTCTCATGGATGAACCCGCCTCAGCACTTGATCCTATTGCCACTCAGAAAATTGAAGAGCTAATTTTTCACCTTAAAAAAGATTACACCATTGTTATTGTAACGCATAATATGCAGCAGGCAGCCCGGATCTCTGATAAGACTGCTTTTTTCTATCTTGGAAAATTAATTGAATTCGGGAAAACCGACCAGATTTTTACCAATCCTCGTTTAAAAAAGACAGAAGATTATGTAACCGGCCGTTTCGGATAATTTATAAAATATATATTCTTACCTGTAAAAAACAATACTTCTGTATTCTTCAACTACATAAATAAAAAAAATAATAATTCATAGCTACTTCAAGTTTTGATGCCTTTGTATTAGAATTAATTGTGAAAGATGAGTTCTGTATCTTGAATGTTTGATCCTTCAACATCAGAGATTTATTGATTCGAGTTAAGAGGAGTAAAACATCTCTGAACTCAAAATCAAACGCTAAAATAAAATTTACAGAGAAAATTATGGATAATATTTGGTTTGTAAAAATTTTTATCAATTTTTATTGAAATAATTGTATTTTTTTTATAGTTTAATATACAAAGTTAAAATAAATGTAATTATTATTTATTTTATTTTAATATAGTTATACACATATTTTATTACTGTGTTTAGCGAGGCAATAAAATTAAAAAAATAATTGAACTTAAATACCCAAAAGATTACATCAATAAAATCATTTGTGGTGATTGTATTAATGTAATGAAAGGAATACCAGATGGAGTAGTTAACTTAGTAGTTACTAGTCCACCATACGATAATTTAAGAAATTATAACTCATATAAATTTAATTTTGAAAATATTGCTAAACAATTATATAGAATAATACATAATAATGGGATAATTGTTTGGATCGTTGGTGATAAGATTAAAAATGGCAATAAAAGTTTAACAAGTTTTAGACAAGCAATTTATTTTCAAGATATTGGCTTTAAAGTTCACGATATAATGATTTATAAGAAAAAAAATACTCCGTTCATGCGAACGAATGCTTATACTAATTGTTATGAATTAATGATTGTCTTATCGAAAAAGGGACCTAAAGTATTTAATCCTTTGCAAACACGAACTGTCCGAAACGGTGTTGAAAAATCAGTTTTTAATAAGGGACCTGACGCCAAGAATATCAAGAGAAAAGTTGTATTGAAAAAGAAAAAGACAAAAACAAATATTTGGGCTTATGCTGTTGGCTATGGTGGCTCAACTACGGATAGAATTGCATTCCAACATCCTGCTATTTTTCCGGAAAATTTAGCAAGAGATCATATACTCTCTTGGACAAATGAAAGTGATTTAATTTTTGATCCAATGTGTGGTAGTGGGACTACATGCAAGATGGCAAAATTACTTAATAGAAAATATATCGGATGTGATATTAGTGAAGAATATTGTACCATAGCAAAAGCAAGAATTAAAAACACTGTAATCCAAAAAAAATTAAAACTACAATGATATTATTATTTAATTATATTTTTTTAAATATTCAATTGCTCTTTTCAATATTTCAATGTTATCTTTAAATCTACCTAAACCTGTATTACAACTATCGCATATCCATTCTCTACCACTGCCTGTTATATGATCATGATCCATTACGAGATTTGCTGTAACACCTGGTATTGATGTTTTATTGCAAATTGGGCATTTAAAAATACCCTTTGGCCTTTTTTTTATCAAGGTGATTTTATCAGTACTTTTTAGTGGCTTCCCATCAATTTTTACTCTACATTTTTTACAGGTCGGTCTTGTAGTTTTTCTACCATAGGCATCTGTTTGATTAATTGAGAAATCTGTCAATCTATTTTTTAATATGTGGCATACATTACATATCTTTTTTTCATAAGGTTTGCCAGTTTTCTTAATATCTAAATATTCAATCATAGAAGAAATACATTCAATTACCCTGTCAGCACCAACAAAATGGACTTTAATATTTTTACCCGTAATGGCTATAATTATGCCTACAGACTGTGATTGTATTCCATTTATATCAGACTTTGCTATTACAAAATCATCTATTTTAAAGTTGTCGATATTCATTCTTTAAAGAGTTTATCTATATTTACCTCGAGAGCATTCGCAATTTTTTCGGCTGTTGATAAACTAATATTTCTTTCCCCTCTTTCTATTCGTCCAATATATGTTCTATCTAAGTTTACAATAAATGCTAATTCTTCTTGAGAAAATCCCTTCTCATTCCGGATTTTTTTTAAATTTTTACCAAAAATTTTCACCAATTGATTAGTCATTTTAGTTAATATATACATAAAGTGCCTATAAGACAACAGCCTGACAGTCACATTAGTTAAACTAAAAATAATAATTAATATAATGTTTTTATTTAACTTGTGAATTTAAGTTATAAATATGACAGTTTTATAAAATGTTATATTTGATAAACATTAGTTAGATGTTTTTCTTAGTCGATTATTAAGCCAATTTTCAACAAAATAAATCTGTTTTTGATTGAAAAATTAAAATGATAGGTTCTTTGGAAATTATTGTCTAATAAGTCCAATCGTATTTTTATTGTGCCATTGTTTTCAGGCACTGAGATTGTGTGAAAACTCTAGTTGTTGAGTCAAATAAGAAATAGGGTATTTTAGAATACATTATTTTTGTTGACTTTAGTACTAATAACAAACACCCAAAGTTTAGCGGTTTTCATACAAGCTCTCTGTAAGGATGAGCAAAATAGGCATTGCAGTTTAAGGTTTTTGTGTACCGTTGATGGAATTAAATTTTTTCCATTAGTGACAGTGCTTGTTTTAAAATGCTAACGATATAATGTTAGCATGTTGATAATAGCATTGAAAACTAGAATTATATTCTTATGAGATGACCATTCCATGCATATCTTTAAGATGTGCCTCTTCTAGTTCATATAACTTTCACAGTTTTACGTTTTATCTCACTGCATACTGTTATAATGGTCATCAATGAACAGTACGTTTTTACTTTTTGAAATTCCCACTTGTCAATACGTAGAAATTGTATATCTTTGTGCGAGGTTTAATTGTGTATGGACTATTATATATGCTCCAGTTAGTGATTATTGATTATGGATTAATAGGTAATATAACACAATTAACACTCATTCACTATTTGTCACATTTACTAGTTGGGCTTACAATATTTAGAAAATTAAATTATTAGATAATAAATATCAAAAGATTAATCAAATAATTTCTCGGCATATTGTAAATCTTTTTGGTCATCAATTTCAGCCCATTTCAAATGATGAAAATCAACTGCTTTTAATAATATTTCACCACAATCAACTGCTTGAGCAAAAGCCAATTCATAATATGCATTGACCTGATTGGAGTCAATTATATTATTCAATCGAGGTTTTATATATTCAAAAAATTCATTTTTATCAAAACTGTAGATATTAACTGTTTTATAGAAACCGGTTAAATCATCCGGTCTTCCCGGAGTTGATTTCAAGTAAAATTTTTCTACTCTGGTTTCATCGTCAAGTTTAACTACTGTACCATCCATATAATTTCTGAATTTATCTAACGCTAATAAATTCACATCATTGAAATTTTTCAGGGCTTTCTCTGATACTACTATATCTCCCTCGAGTAGTAAAAAATTAGTCTCAATGTTTTCCAATCCCATGTAAAGAGAAACCACATTATTAGTTTTATCCCAATCTTTATTAATTACATATTCAACTTTCATGTCATTCCATCTATTTCCAACATAATCAGAAATTTGCTTATGAAGATACCCCACTACTAAAATGATCTTTTTAATATTAAGATGAGCAAGTTCATCTAACATTCTATGAAGAATAGGAATGTTATTAACTTCAACCAGACATTTAGGTTTGTTTTCAGTAAGTTCTTCTAATCGCGAACCTCGTCCGGCAAGTAATAGAATTGCAGTTTCTAAATCTTTTTTCATTTTATCCCTTCCTTTTTAATATTTTTTTTATAATATTTTTAACTCTTTTCCCTGCATTACCGTCAGTATAAGAAAAAATATAATCTCTATCTTTCTTTAGTGCTTCTTTTCTTTGTAATGAGGGATTTAAAGCTTGTTTAACCGCAATTTTAAGCTGGTTAGCATCATCAATATGAACAAATGATTTTTTCAACCATTCTTTTGTATCATCTTCTAACAGAGGTTGACCATCGGAATGTTTTAATTTGCTGTAATCCAGATCAAAAATAATACCGCATTTCCCTAAAGCTAAAAATTCATTTATCACACTGGAGCCGTCACTAATCATGGTATCAGCATGGTACAAAAATGGCATCATATTATGTTCATTTTTAGGAATCAGAATCAAATTCTCATATTTTTTTGCTAGTTTCTCAAATATTCTATGTTGTTGGTGAGGTGCATATTTCCCGTTCCAGCTATAGGGATGCAGTTTAACAATAACATTATAATCATTTATAATGGTATGGATTGATTTAGTTATTTCAAAAATAGAAGTAGGTTTATATGAAGGTGCATAGAGAACAGTCTTTTTCTTTGGGTCTAGATCATATTTTTTCAAAATTTCATCCGGATTATAATCAGCTTGAAAAAAAGGATCCAGTTTGGGTAATCCGACATCGTAGATTTGTTCTATTTTCTCTAATCCGTATTTTTTAAATTTATCAATTCTGTATTGCCCTTCCACAAAAATATGATATTTGATAGATTTTTGTTTTAAAAATTCTCTGTATCTCAGAGTTTTTAACCCAGGACCATGATCTACATTACAGAGAATAGCATTACCGTATTTTTGGGGGTTTTTTAAAGTGGTTCCGCAAATAACAGCATCAAAAACTTTATAATTATCTGTTATTTTCAAACCTTGATTCTTCAATCTCTTTTCAATTTTTTTCTTTTGTTTTATAAGAAAAACTCCAAAACACTTTTTCTGATTCGGCCCGACCCGAAAAGAAATATCGAATTCAGGATCTCTGTTCATTTCTTTGTAGATCGGCATAAAACTTGGTAGATAATATTCCTGCGTTAATTCAAATAATATTTTAAACATAATTCTTATCTTAACTATTTTAATTTAACCAATAACTGTACAGCTTTTTTATTATTCATAAATTGTTCAATTCTCTGTTCATGCTTTTATTCTTCTATCGTCCTATGGTCTTCCTATGGCCTTTATATGCAATCTTTGTAATCTGCCGTTTAAATCTTTACTTTGTTTTATTTGGGAATGGTCAAGCCAGTCTTCCATCTCCTGGCAGTAATCTTCGTTTAAATGAGCAGAAAAAATAGAAAGCAGCATGGTGGTGCCGGAACGTGAACAAGCTACAATAAAAATAGACGGTTTTGAAAAATGTTTTTTCTCAATTTTCTTTCCGGTACATATTATTAAAGATCTGGTGATTTTTTTTAATGTATTATCCAAATACTAATCCAGGAATTCTTTTTCACAATTATCATCAGTTCTAAAATGCCATTCTTTTATCGGAGTGCGCCAGTTTTCTCCATAATGATAAGCAAGATAGCCATAATAATTCTTGGGAACAAGATATTTATAATTCTTAAAATCATACTCTGTTTGCTGATCATAAAATTCACGAGGAGTGGATTTTAGTACTGGTTTTTTATCTGAAACAGTCCAATAATATTTGTCCCCGATACCTCTTTTAATAAAAATATCCATTAAACTTTGGTCTTTAATCCACAAAAATTTTGTTGTTTGTATTTTTAAGATTCTAATGGTACCTTTTTCAAAAGGACCGGTTTTCCTTTTGTACTTTCTGATTCTTGTACGATACCCCTTCAACCAAAATTTCCATCTGATTTTTAATAATTTTTCACAGAATTGATCTGTAATTGTAACATCAAGATCATTATCCCAGGGCAATAACCTGTTTTCTCTGACTATACCTAACAAAGTACCTGCTTCCAGAACATAGCCTATCTTTTCCTGTTTTAATATTTCACACACATCCTGCAGCATTTTCTCTGCTAATTTACCGTACTTTCCGGTTAATTTTATTTTACCTGCCATTTATTATCTTAAATAACCTTTTCTGAAAATTGAATGATATATTACTTGCATTTTTCTAAATAAATTCAAAGGTTTTCCTTTACGCGGTAATGATCCTTTTCTTTTTATTTGTTCTAATGCATTAACTGTATTTTTCGATATATTACCATCTAAATATGGATTCACTTCCTTCAGATGCTTTTCAATATTTCCGTTAAGTATTCGTGGATTATGTTTTATTTTATCTAATGCTTTTCTAACCTGATTAATCGATTCTACATCAAGACCTTTATCCTTCCTGGAAAGAGTATTTATAGTAATAACAGGTTTTTTTAAACACATAAATTCATAAATTACCGATGAGGTATCAGAAATCATAATATCAGCTATATAAAGGTAAGGAGTAATATCAAAATCATCAACTACGTGAATATTTTTATTGTTTTTTTGTTTAAATTTTTCAATTACTTCTTTATCCATGAATTCATGAAATTTAATAATCCAAAATTCATCTTCTGCAATAGTATCATCTATTTTATTGAGCATTTCTGTTCCGGATTGCATTTTACTGCTTCCTGTAGGAGCATACAGAATTATTTTTTTATTATCTGGAATTCTGAACCCGGCTTTAAACTTACGCATATCATACTTTAAAATATAATCAATCTTTAACCACCCGGTTTCAATAACCTCAAAATAATTATTTTTTTCCTTTAATGTATTGAATCTTTTTGTTACCAAAGGCCCGGATGTCAGATAGAGATCAAAAAAATGTCTAATTTTATAATGAGATTCTTTTTCTACCCCTAAACCATGAAAAATTTGAACTTTTATACCAGGAATACGAAAATCAACAAAATTACCCGGACAAATAACAAAATCAGCATTAAATAATCTAACTTCTTTAATGGAAGGTAACAGTTTAGCTTTATCCCATTCATAAGGAAAGAATGCTTTTACCTTTTCTGAAGTATAAAAAGCATATTGATACTTTTCTTTTTCTAAATATTCAACCAATGGTTTAAATATAGGGATAGAATACAATTTTGCAATGTAGAGAATACATTTCATAGGATGTCAGTTAATTCATCAAATTTTTTAATAAAAAAATATATTATTAAAAATGTATGTTATCGATTCAATTATGGGATAGTAAGGTTTAATACTATTTCTTACCATTGAGAATCCACTGATTTTCATCTAACCCCCATTGCCCCAGAATCATCAAATTGCAGATTATATAACGTCTGGTAACGTGTACACCTCTGCAACAATTCATTATGATTGCCGATATCCACAATTTCACCTTTATCCATAACCACAATTTTATCCACTGAAAGTACAGTGGACAAACGATGAGCAATAACCAAAACGGTTCTGTTTTTAGTCGCTTGATTTATGGCCCGCTGCACTTTTTTTTCAGCTTCAGTGTCCAGTGCACTTGTGGCCTCGTCAAAAATCAGAATAGGCGGATCATCCACAATAGCACGGGCAATACACAATCGCTGTTGCTGTCCTCCGGATAAATTTGACCCCTTATGGTGTAACATCTCCTCATATTGATTGGGTAAATTTTTGATAAATTCATCCGCATAAGCAATTTGAGCAGCCTTTTTAACATCTTCATCTTTCACCTTATTCAAACTCCCGTACCGGATATTATCAGCAATGGTCTCACTGAAGAGGATTGATTCCTGGGTAACAGTACCAAAAAGTGTTCGTAAATCTTTCAGGTCGATCTGTTTAATATTAATTCCATCAATTAAAATTTCTCCGGAATTAGTATCATACATACGCGGTAATAGGTTCACCAAAGTTGTTTTGCCGGCTCCACTTGAACCCACAAATGCAATTTTTTCACCTTTTTTGATTTCCAGATTGATATTTCTTAATACATCGATATCAGAATTATAACCAAAATTGACATCTTTAAACCTGATATCAGTGGTAAAAGTTTTTTTAGTGACCGGATCCACTGGATTCTTAATACCGGTTTCCAAATTTAAAACATAATAAATTCTATCCAATGAAACTTGTGCTTTACGGATATCAGCATATGCTTTAGTCAAGGTTTTTATGGGATGCAGCATGGAAAAAATTGCAGCTAAAAAAAGCATAAATTCACCTGTACTTATACTGCTCTCCGGATCAAGCACTAACCGCCCTCCGATAAGTATCACTAAAATAGCAGTTAAGGTGCCATGCAGCTCACCAATTGGACCATTGAAACTGGTATAGAAAATTGATTTACGCCAAAAAAGAAAATACTTCCAGTTGATTGTTTTGAATTTTTCCAGTTCAAAATTTTCACGTGAAAAAGCCTGGACAATTTTCATACTGTTCAGGACTTCCTCAATATTGGAGAACATATGAGAAAACTTAGATTGAATGCGTTTAGCATATTTCTTTAATTTTTTCCCTAACCAGGATACTAAAAGACTAAAAACTGGTAAGATAATAAGACTAAAAAGAAAAAATTTAACATTAATAATAATTGCCATGACGGCAAAAACTAACAGTAAAATAACATCTCTCACCAAGTTAAACATCTGATTAAGAAACATTTTACTGACAATGTTCACATCATTAACCAATCGCACTAAAGAATCACCCGGTTTATTGATATCATAAAATTTCAGAGATTGGTGAAGATAGTTTTCAAAAATAGAATTACGTATATCTAAAATTGTCTTCCCTCGTAAAGTGGCAAAACAAATTTTATTGAGAAAGTAAAAAATATTTTTTATTAATACCAATGTAAAAAAAGCAACACAGATAACCATTAACAAGAGCCAGGGGTCAGTGTGAGAGAGCACATCCGATAACCCGTCAGTCAGTAAAATATGTATTTCTTTTTGTTGTAGATCGAGTATACTGTCAATTTGTGCAAAAACCTGATTTAGTTTTTCTCCCAAAGAATGGAAAAAATCAGAAACATTATAAATAGTAGTAGTGGCTTCTCTGGGAATGAACACGTAATCAAACAGAGGAATAATCATGGTAATGCTAAAACCACTAAAGGCGGCAAACCCAAGTAAAGAAATAAACCCGGCAATCAAGTGAGGCCAATAGCGCAGCATTATTTTATAAATTTGAATTATATTTTTCACCAGATATTGTTACCTATATTATAATAAAAATTACATTATTTAAACTTTTCAAAATACTTACATTCATATTTCATGTGCTAATTTAAAAATAGTTATAAAAAAAACAAGTATTAAATTTAATTTTGTGTAGAGTGTTGGTATCCATCCCCCCAGTTCTATTGAATAAAAACTATCCCTGAATGAACCAAAAAGTCAAGTGATATTACCGGTTCTGATATCAAGAGGCTACAGTTTAAACGAATTATCAGCTCTGTGAAACCTTGACTATACACCATTATTTATATTGAATCTATTCCGCCCAGCTGTGGTCTTAACTCTATAGAAAATCCCTGCCTACATCGAAATAAAAGCATACCCATTCTTGCATATCTTATAATTTATTTGCACACTGTTAAGGGAGGCTGATTAACAACTTCACAGGCTTTAGAGAAAAAAACACCTGTCAAAAAACAGATGAGCTCATTCTGGCAGGAAAGTTGCTTCAGATTTTTCATTGTACAGCATAGTAATCATACTTTAAAGTCCAGATGCTGGTTGATTTTTTCAGTATCAGAAAAAAATAAAAAAATATAATTATGTACAAAAAACTATCTATTATTTTCTTTTTAATAGCTCTATCCACTCCTGTACTTGCCCAACGCGTTCAGCCGGATGACCTTGAATATCTGGGCACTTTCCGGCTTCCCGATTCACCGGGCACACCAGATAATGTAGGATGGGAATGGAGTAACTGGAGCTCTGCTCTTACTTATTACCCAAACGGTGATCCGGAAGGACCGAAAGACGGATTTCCGGGATCACTTTTCGGAGTAGGGCATGATCATACTCAGTACGTCTCTGAGATCAGCATTCCTGTCCCTGTCATTTCCCCGGAAAAGGATGTAAGCGAACTGAACACAGCCCGGACCCTGCAAAAATTTCAGGATATCAAAGCAGGTTTGTTCGGCCCCATGGAACTTCCCCGAGTGGGTCTTGAGTATCTGCCCCCGCAGGGATCCCTGACAACCGGCAAACTGTATTTTGCCTGGGCCCCCCATCTTAATGAAGGAGCAACTGATCCTTCTCACGGCTGGTGTGAACTGGTCCTGGAAAATCCTCAGTCTGCCGGGACCTGGCGTATAGATGAATACTTGAACTATGTAACCGGAGACTATATTTTTTCCATTCCTCCAGCCTGGGCTGATATTAACTGTCCTGATATGTATTTGGCAACCGGCCGCTTTCGGGACGGCGGACAGGGTGCCATGGGGCCGTCAATTATTGCCTATGGACCCTGGTCCCAAGGAGATCCTCCTGATGCAGGTTCTACCCTCTCCTGTACCCCCCTTCTGTTATATGGAAATGTATATCAGGAAAATCCACATACAATGAATAATTATCACCTCTCCGATCAATGGTCCGGAGGTGTGAGGCTTACCTTTCAAGCTAAATCTGCGGTTATATTTGTGGGAACCAAGGGGGAAGGTGCCTGCTGGTTAGGATATGCAG
>JAWODZ010000196.1:0-21085 GCA_046483025.1 bacterium | reverse complement strand
CGGAAATGATACGTATAGAGTAGAGTGTTCAGAACATGAATAAAGATAGATATTTAATTGCAGAGAGTCAAGAAGAGAATCACTATGAACTGAATTTTTCAGTCTCGCAGAGATTCTGCCTCTGCGCAGAAAAAAAATAAATTTACCTTCTTCATCTATGTAACATTTTTATAAATTGGAGAAAAGTCTTGACATTTGATGAATAATTTAATAAAATGAAATATAAATTATCTGTTAATCAACCGCATGATTGTTCATACTGAATGATAAAAAATAAGGAATAGTATGTTACGACATTTAAAGCGTGCGAATTCTTATACCGCTCTATGAGGTGTTCTTTGCCTCACAGATAAAAAAGTCGAAGGTGAAAAACCCCTGAGACAGCCGTAAAATAAAAGGAGGTATTATTATGAAAGATAAAGAACGTAAACCCACAACAAATGATGCGGGTATTCCGGTATCCAGCGATGAATATTCGCTTACTGTCGGGCCGGACGGTCCTATCCTGCTTCATGATCACTATCTCGTGGAGCAGATGGCAAATTTCAACCGGGAGATGATTCCGGACCGCCAGCCGCATGCAAAGGGTTCGGGTGCCTTCGGATATTTCGAGGTGACCAAAGACATCAGCACCTATACCAAGGCGGCTTTATTCCAACCAGGCACGAAAACCGAGGTGCTGGCCCGGTTTTCCACAGTGGCCGGTGAAAGTGGCAGTCCTGACACCTGGCGGGACGTTCGCGGTTTTGCACTCAAGTTCTATACCACCGAGGGCAATTACGATATGGTAGGGAACAACACGCCGGTGTTCTTCTTGCGTGATCCTATGAAATTCCAGGATTTCATCCATTCACAGAAACGCCGTGCAGATAGCGGTCTGCGGGACAATGACATGCAGTGGGACTTCTGGACCCTGTCTCCTGAATCCGCTCATCAGGTCACAATTCTTATGAGTGATCGGGGCGTCCCCAAGAGCTATCGGTACATGAATGGCTACACGAGCCACACCTACATGTGGGTCAACACCAAAGGGGAGCGCTTCTGGGTGAAATATCACTTCAAAACTGACCAGGGTATAGACTTCCTTACCCAGGCAGATGCCGACCGCATCGCTGGCGAAGATGCCGATTATCACCGCCGTGACCTGTTTGATGCAATAAAGCAGGGAGACTATCCCAGTTGGACCCTGAAAGTTCAGATCATACCTTTCGAAGAGGCCAAGACCTACCGGTTCAATCCCTTTGACCTGACCAAGGTCTGGCCCCACGTTGACTATCCACTGCAGGAAGTGGGGCGGCTGACCCTTAATCGCAATCCGTCTGATTTTCACACTGAGATCGAACAGGCAGCTTTCGAGCCCAACAATCTCGTACCGGGTATAGGTCCCAGTCCTGACAAGATGCTGCTTGCCCGTCTGGTTTCCTACACTGACGCCCACCGTGCACGTCTGGGAGTCAATTACAAACAGATCCCGGTCAATCGTCCGAAATGCGCTGTACACAGTTACAGCAAGGGCGGTGCGATGCGCATTGAGAATGTTTCCGATCCTGTTTACAAACCGAACTCAAAGGGCGGACCCAAGGCAGACCCAGAGCGCTATCCCGAGGATGCAGTCTGGAGTGCAAACGGTGAGTTCATTCGTTCTGCCTACACCAAACGCAAGGATGATAACGACTTTGTTCAGCCAGGGACCTTGGTACGTGAAGTGATGGATGAGGAACAGCGTAACCGTCTTGTATCGAATGTGGTTGGGCACCTTAAGAATGGGGTGACCAAGCCGGTCCTTGAGCGAGCTCTGAAATATTGGCGCAATATTGACAAGGATATCGGCGACCGTATTGCCAAAGGTGTACAAGATGACTGATCTCTGTATATCTTTGCGAGAGATCAAGAAATAGAAACAATCTGCTGACAACTGCCGGGGGGGTCGGAGGTGACATAAATAAAGATGTGTTGCACGTTTTTTAGGTCGTGCTAATGATACATTGCCTAAACGTAATGCCACATAATTTTTAATGTGTTCAAGTCACCCGTAGTTACAAAAAGCTTATCTAATAATAAACAATTAATTTGCCTATTATAAGACAAATCTGTATATTTGGTTATATTTAAATAATATTATGTTTGTACAGAATAGAGAGGAGAAAAATGCAAAAAATAATTATTATATTTATTACTGTTTCAGGTTTATTGCTTGGCAGATGTGCTGAGTTGAATGAATTCATGCCGGCTGTCAGTCCTCAATCCGGCGGTCTGACCAGATACGAAATCATAAAAGGATTAAAGGAGGCTCTTGTTGTTGGAGCAGAAAATTCTGTTTCTTCAGCATCAGTTATTAATGGATTTTATAATAATCCTGAGATTTTTATTCCCTTTCCTCCTGAAGCTGTAAAAGTAAAAAATACTCTTGAGCAGGCAGGTTTTTCTGATATGATTAAGGATTTTGAGAAGTCGATTAACAGAGCTGCAGAAGAGGCTTCCAAAAAGGCACTGCCTATATTCAGGGACGCCATTACCAGTATGACCATCAGAGATGCTGTAGGCATACTTAAAGGCACTGATAATGCTGCCACCATGTACCTCAGATCAAATACAGAAGAAGAACTGAAAGCAGAGTTTATGCCGGTTGTAAAAAATGCTGTAGATAAAGTTGAGGTCACCAGTTACTGGAATCCGGTTGCAACAGCGTATAACAGGTTAACATTACTGACAGGAGGATCACAGGTGAATCCGAACCTAAAAGATTATATCACTCAAAAAGCATTGGACGGACTGTTCGTAATGATCGCCCAGGAAGAAAAGAAGATCCGCAGGGATCCTGCTGCACGGGTAACGTATATTTTAAAAAGGGTGTTCGGTGCACAGTAGAGAGGGAACGATTTTTTGTTTCAAGAAGATTTTTTAACTATAGAATGTAAGATATTTAGCTTACCCGAATTTCAGACTTTATCAGACGATTATAGCTTGCAATCATGATGTGAATTTTGTAAGTTATCTGCGTAGTGTATCAGTTAGTCCTGCGGGAGGAAGCCAATTATGGAACACTCTAAAACACAGACAGGAGTAATTTTGATTACAGTTCTGGTATTCGCGATTGCCCTCCAGTCCCATCTCTGAGTAACAGAGGCTGGGAACCTGAATTAATCCTGCAGGCCATTGAATTAGACAGCCTAACATAATCTTAATTTAACACCTGAAAGTGGTTTTATCTTTATGGATAAGTTCCTCGCTTGGATTGAACGTGTTGGTAACAAACTGCCGCATCCCTTCTGGCTTTTCATCTATTTAGCAGGATTTATTATAGTCGTTTCCTTGATATGCGCACTATTCAATGTCTCTGTTACCCATCCCGAAACAAAGGAGGTTATTGAAGCGAAAAATCTCCTGTCCCGATATGGCATACAGACTTTTGTATTGAAGATGGTAGATACATTTGCGGAATTTCCTCCCCTGGGTCTGGTTCTGGTCATGCTTATGGGTGTTTCCCTGGCCGTTCACTCCGGACTTTTAGAAACCATGCTGAGACGAATAACCCGTGTTCCGGAATTTCTCATATTTCCTATCATTGTCGTGGCTGGTATCATGGGCAATCTTGCCTCAGATGCTGGCATTGTGGTAGTGCCACCCCTGGCAGCTGTGGCCTTTAAAAAGATTGGTAAAAGTCCGCTGGCTGGAATTATTCTGGCCTATGCCTCATGTACTGCTGGTTTTACCGCCACATTAATTCCCCGAGGAACAGATGTATTGCTTGCGGGATTTACCAACTCTGCCTTGGAAGATCCCACTATGTATGTGGGGGCCTCAGCTAATTTATATTTTATGATCGCCTCAGTGGTGATGTTGATGTTTGTGATGTCCTGGGTGGGCAAACGATATACGCTGCCTGTGTGTGGAGATGCTGAGGCTGATATGAGTGACGTTAAAGAGGAAAAAGACACAAAGTCTCAAAAAAAAGGGCTTTTCTGGTCAGGAATAGCAGCTGGTTTATATACAATTCTGGCTTTATTGACATTACTGCCAGAAGATGGTCTTCTACGGTACGATATTAGCCGTATCCAAACCATTGTTATTAATAAAAATACTGAACGTATCAAGACAGATCGCGTGAAAGGCCGAACCATTTCGTATGCAGAAGAAGGCCAAAGGAAGTTTGCGGTTATTTATAAAGATCAAAAAATAGTTCTCGATAATGTTAATGAATCCCGGTGGGTTGATGACACTGTGGCGCGTATTTATTTGCCTGAAAGTAAAAAACAAGTGAACAGGGATAATGTCCTGACCATTGAACTGATGCCCAGTGTCGTCCGCGGTCCTTTTTTCCGGGGCATGGTAGCTATACTTTTCTTTTTCTTTGCCATTCCTGGAACCATTTATGGAATATGTGTAGGCAAGATTAAAAAATTGGCGGACATTCCGGCTATGATGGTTAAAAGCGTGAAAGGCGTCTCTGGCTTAATTGTTCTGGTTCTGGTAATCTCGCATTTTGTCGCTTTCTTTCAATGGTCAAATCTGGACCGTATTGTGGCTATATCGGGTGCTGATATCTTAAATCAATTGAAGTTCCAGGGGCCGCTGTTGCTGGTCGCCACAGTAGTGATCACTATGATACTCAATCTCTTCCTGGGGTCAAGCTCTGCCAAGTGGGCCATATTGGCTCCCATCATTGTGCCTATGTTTTTATATTTAAAAACTCCTATTTCTCCAGCGGTTTCCCAGCTTGTTTATCGTCTCGGAGATTCCACCACCAATGGCATTTCACCGTTATATCCATACTTTCCCTTAGCCCTTGGCTGGGTTCGGGAATACAGAAAAGATGCTGGTATCGGTACATTAATCCGGTTATTACTGCCCTATGCTTTTTTTACAGGCATTGCCTGGATACTACTGTTGCTGTTGTGGTATTTTCTCGGTCTTCCGGTGGGACCTGGGCAGTTTATTAGATAAAATCCTGTCACCCCATCATCCTGATGTGATTCATATTCGAATACCAAAACAAGCACTTGTAACTTGATAATTATGGCTTTTCCATAGCCAATATACGTAATTAATTCATTTAATCTTTTTAATAGGCTTAATACTATGATAAAAACTGTTTTGTTATTTATTATTGTTTCTTTTTCTGGTTTCCATCAGCCTGTACTTGCACAGTTCGAGAGACCGGAATTACATTATATTGTCTCTATGCCGGATCCGGCAAAACACAGATTTCATATAGAATTCCGGGTCAAAGGATTGAACCAGGATACACTGGTATTCAAAATGCCTGAATGGATGCCTGGATATTACCAGTTAATGAATTATGCCGGTGATGTTGAGGATATTTCTGCCAGGAGTAGAGATGGAGATTCTATTCCGATGAGTCAAATTAACAACAATACCTGGAGAGTAACAGTTAACAGAAACGATTCATTTACAATAAGCTATGATGTCAAGTCTGAAAAGAAGTTTGTTGCTTACAGTTTTCTGGACACTACACATGCGTATATTGCACCGGCAAATAATTTTTTATACATCGAGGGATTGCTTAACCTGCCGGTTACAGTGACGATTACTGAAAATGCAGAATTCCAGTGGAATAAAATTGCAACCGGTCTGGAAAAGATTTCCGGAGAGCATGATACCTTTATTGCTTCGAATTTTGATATTCTTTATGACAGTCCCATTTTATTCGGACATTTACAGGAACTTCCATCATTTAGAGTAGAGGGGATCGAACATCGTTTTATTGGGTATAAAATCGGAAGTTTTGATCAAGAGCAGTTTATTGAAAATTTGAGCACGGTTGTTAAAGCAGCTGTGACAATATTTGACGATATACCATATAAGCATTATACATTTATCGGCACAGGACCTGGCAGAGGGGGGATAGAACATCTCAATAATACAACTGTCAGCTTTAATGGCAGCACCATCAAAAACAAACAGGATATGATCAGGATAATGAATTTTCTTGGTCATGAATATTTTCATAACTATAATGTAAAACGCATCAGACCTTTTGAACTGGGTCCTTTTGACTATGATAAAGAAAACAGAACATACCAGCTCTGGGTGAGTGAAGGACTGACTGTATATTATGAATACTTAATTGTAAGAAGAGCCGGAATCGCAGATGAAGAAGTTTTTTTAAACAATTTTGAAAGACATATAAATACTCTTGAAAACAATCCCGGACGATTTGTTCAGTCCTTATCACAGTCCAGCTATAACACCTGGGATGAAGGGCCATTCGGAGGGCAAGGAGAAAATAAGAATAAAACGATTTCTTACTATAATAAAGGACCGATTGTCGGATTGCTTTTAGACTTTACCATCCGAAATGCAACTCGGAATAAGAAATCATTAGATGATGTAATGAGGTTATTATACTGTAAATATTATAAGAAACTTGAAAGAGGTTTTACAGCTGCAGAGTTTCAGCAAGACTGTGAATCAGTTGCAGGAATTTTTTTAACACATATATTTGAATATATCTATACTACTAAAGAACTTGATTATAACAAATATTTACACTATGCAGGATTGAACCTTACTAAGGTCCCTGCGCAAAATAGTCAGGAAACAACATACAGATATTTAATTAGCAGAATTGAAAATCCGGATTCTCTGCAGTCAGCAATATTAAAATCATGGTTGTGTAAGTAATATCTGGATCGCTGATTCTAACCATAAACTTGCAATAAAAAGGTTTAAAATGAAACAGAAAATTATGGAAATCATTGGATATATTTTTAATGGATTTTCCATTGTTTTATTAATTTTAATATTTGCAGGATTCTGCACAAACGAAAATACTCCAAAAATTCCAAGCGGAGTCATTACATATTCTAAACTGTTTACTGATGAGATGAGTACAGAAGTATCATGTTATCGTATTCCGGCATTAATTACTGCATCTGACGGGACTCTTATTGCTGCTGTAGATGAACGGGTAGAATCTTGCACTGATTTAAGAACTAATAAAAACATAAATAATGAAATTGTTTTTGTACAGTTTTCATTACAATGGTTAACACGTGATGAAGACAGGATTGAAAAGGAGGAGAATGAATAACATATTTTAATAAAATAGTATTATATTTTTTAAGAATAAATACTTGAATATTATTTATTTTTTGAATATTTTACATTATAATATGTTTTCATAAATAAAAATCCAATTGTTACTGAACTTTCAGCAGTGGAATCTATTTATTCTATTCGATTTTATTTAAGTAAACATTAAATACAGAATTTTGAAAGACCCCGGACATTTAATTAAAATTTTAGAGGAGGAAAATATGAGTATACTATGGTTTTTAATTATCGGTTTAGTCGCAGGATGGCTCGCAGGGCTGATTATGAAAGGGAAAGGTTTCGGTATCTGGATCAATTTATTGGTTGGTTGTGTTGGTGCTATATTGGGTGGTTATTTATTTGGAGTACTGGGGATAGCTACAGGTAGTTTAATCGGATCATTAATCGCAGCCTTAGTTGGGGCAATTATATTATTATGGATTATAAGTCTTATAAAGAAGAAAAAATAAAATTTAATTATGTTTAACAGTTATAATAGTATAGTTGTTTGGGGTCTTTCTTAATTTTTAAAAGCTGCAAACAATTACTCATTTGAATAAAGATACAATTTTTGGGGATTATATTCGGAATTGAAATATATTTAAAATTGGTATATTGTTATTTAGTTTTAAACAATGAGACAACAAAAGATTATTTTTATCTGTGGATTACACAGAAGTGGAACTACATTATTAACTCGTATTCTGTCCACTCATTCTGAGATTAGTGGGTTTTCCGGTACCGGAGTATCAATGGATGAGGGCCAGCATTTACAGTCGATTTTACCTGCTGACTATCACCTTGGGGGTCCGGGTCGTTTTGCATTTCATAAATATGGCCATCTTATTGATAATGGATTTTTTTCTAATCCTCAAAATCCTGAAATATTAATGGCAGAATGGGGCAAACATTGGGATTTATCAAAAAAATTTCTTTTAGAAAAATCACCACCTAATCTCATTCGGGCACGTTTATTACAAAGGTTCTTTCCTAATGCCCAGTTTGTTTTTATTGTCAGGCATCCTGTTGCATCATCTTATGCAACTATTAAGTTTAAAAAAGGGCTTCCTTTTATTTATATCTTATGGCATTGGGTAGTAAGTCATGAGTTTATGTTAAATGACCTGCATTATTTGAAAAATTACTATATACTGCATTATGAAAAACTAGTATCTGACCCTGAGAGCTGTTTAAATAAAATCGGTAATTTTTTAAACCTGAGTCATACTCAGTTCAACTATAATTTAAATCAAATTGATAATATGGTGAATATTAAATATTTTAATAAATGGAGTACATTTTCAGTTTTTTCAAAAAAATGCATGCAATTGTTGTTTGAAAAAAGATGTCGTATTTTTGGATATAGTTTGAAAAATCTGCATCACTATGAATCAATAAATTTAAACAAGAAACCGAAACAACTTGATTATTATTTAGGGAAATTAATCAATTCCGGTCTGCTTTTAATCAAACGTTAATAAACCATATCAACATTAATTAGCTGAATGATATCCAAAAAAGGGAGAATTACATGAATCTGAGAACTATAATTACATTCATTTTGATTTTTATTTTTTCTGTATGTATCCTGAAAGCTGCCTCTGATGATCTCACATTTGATACTTATCATACTCCTGAGCAAGTCTTATCTATTCTAGAATCATGGTCTTCTGAGTATTCCAAGATTACAGAATTAATTACAATCGGAAAAAACGCCGGCAGCAAAGATTTAACAGTTTTGCAGATTGCTGCAGAGCCAAAAAACAGTGTGACACCTGACTCCAGACCTGGTATTTTTATTTCAGCAAATATTGAAGGAGCTCATTTAATAGGGACTGAAGCTGCCTTAATGATTGCAGAAAAACTGTTGACAAAATATGGAACAGATGAAGAAATTACTGTACTTTTAAAGAATAAAACCATCTATATTGCTCCTTTACTTAATCCGGATGCTGCCAGTAGCTTTTTTGTAAAACCAAAATTTGAACGTTTTTCCAACAATTTTCCCACTGATGAAGATTTAGATGCTCTGAACGATGAAGATGGTCCGGATGATTTAAATAATGACGGTTTAATTACAAAAATGCGGGTGAAAGATCCGGAGGGGCAATGGATCACTGATCCCAAAGAATCACGATTGATGCGAAAAGCAAGAGCGGAAAAAGGTGAAACCGGAATATATAAAATATATTCTGAAGGTAAAGATAACGACAGTGACGGTGAATATAATGAAGATCCTCTGGGCGGTATTGAGCTGTATCGCAACTTTCCTCATGATTTTGAATATAATCTGATCAAAACAGGACGGTGGCCAGTGTCTGCTGAAGAGACAATTGCTTTAATGAAATTTTTATTTGATCATAATAATATTGCAATGGTGCTGAATTTTTCACGGGAGAATACATTTCTTAATCTGCAGCAGACCGGCAAAGCAAAAGCTTCCAGAGATAAGGTGAACGTTCCTGAAAATATGGCAGGTTTTCTTGGTGTGGATCCTGAAACAGAATATACACTGACAGAACTGGTAGATATTATTAAGGGATTGGGGATCACTCCACCCGGGATGGAAGTAAATGAAGATTTAGTAGCTATGTTTTTAGGCTTGGGACCAGCAGTGAATATTGATAAAAAGGACATGCCCTTTTTTGAGGCCATTCAGAAAGAATATAAAGATAAACTAAAAGAAGCCGAATTTGAATATCCTGAAAAACGTGCTGAAGGTGTTGGTAAGGGGTCTTTTGTATCTTTTTGTTATTTTCAGTATGGTGTCTGGGTTTTTTCATCTGATTTGTGGAAAATTCCTGAACCTGAAAAAAAATCCGAAAAGGATGAACTGACAGTTGAAAAATTGAAAGTAATGTCTTCGGAAGATTTCTTAGCTTTGGAAGATGTAACTATTGAGGCTTTTCTTGAATCCCAGGGTGCTCCTCCGAATTTTAGTGCGGAAATGGTTAAAAAAATGGTTGAAACCGGAAAGGTAACTCCTGAAAAGATGGCTGAGATGATAGAAAAGATGCCCGTAAAACCCGGCACGGATGATGATGAACACCCGGATTCATATATCCTGCAATGGTCTGATAAAATTCTGGAAGGAAATGGTTTTGTTGACTGGACGCCTTATAACCATCAAACCCTCGGAGATGTAGAAATAGGAGGTTTTGTGCCTTATTTGAAAATTAATCCGCCACCGGCAGAAATGGAGAAAACTCTTACTTTTCATTCAGATATATATCTGGATCTTATGAACCGGTTAGCTACACTTAAAATAAAGCAAATCAAAGTTGAACCAATTGAGGATGGTCTCTATGATCTCACTATTTATTTTACAAATTCTGGCTGGTTCCCGACATCAACTGCACAGGGTCGAAGAGCCCGTAGTGCCTGGCCTATTACAATAAGGTTAAAAACAGGATCGGGTCAAACTATTTTTTCCGGACGGTCAATAGAAACGATCCAGTTCATCGGAGGCAGCGGAGATACAAAAAAACTGGAGTGGACCATAAGAGGGGATAAAGGCTCTGAAATTACAGTAACGGCCGGCTCACCCAAAATCGGATCAGTAACCTCAACATTCAAATTAAAGTAATGAGGAGGCTAGAATGCGTTTTAATAAAATATTAACTTCCTTAATCTTATTACTCTTACTCGTTACACTAGGAAATATGCAATCCTTTTGTAAGGAAAAAGTACATTTAATGTTTGATCATTTTTATGATCAGGAGGAATTGACAAAAGCTTTAAAAGATCTTAAAAAAGCGTATCCCGAATTTATAGAACTGAAATCACTTGACAAAACCTATCAGGGGCGTGATATCTGGGGAGTGATTATTAATAATCCCAAAACCGGTCCAGAAGAACATAAACCCGGATTTTACATTGATGCTAATATTCATGGTAATGAAATTCAGGGAACAGAAGTAGCACTCTATACAATCTGGTATTTATTAACTAATTACGGTAAAACAGAACTGGCAACCCGATTGTTAGATGAAAGAGTATTTTATGTAATTCCAAGCATGAATCCGGACAGCCGTGATCATTTCATACATAAACCAACAGATCCAAATTCTCCCCGTACCGGATTGATTCCCTATGATGATGACCGGGACGGAGTAAAGGATGAAGACGGCCCTGATGATTTAGACGGCGACGGCTCCTATACCCAGATGCGCAAGAAAGATCCGAACGGGAACTACAGACTTCATCCTGATGATCCCCGGATTATGATACCGGTCAAGCCAGGCCAGAAAGGCGAGTATATTATGTTAGGAAGAGAAGGGATTGATAATGACGGCGATGGACGTATCAATGAAGACCCGATTGGGGGATATGATATGAACCGTAATTATGCCTATAACTGGCAGCCGAATTATGTGCAGCGCGGCGCCGGAAGCTATCCTTTCTGCTGGCCGGAAACCAAAGCTACACGAGATTTTTTAATGGAACATCCCAATATTGCCGGGGGACAAAATTTTCATAACAGCGGTGGAATGATTCTCAAAGGACCAGGAGCAAAAAATCTGGGAGATTATCCTGCTGCAGATAAAAGGATCTATGATTATATCGGTCAAAAAGGGGAAAAAATCCTGCCGGATTATGAATATATGACTGTATATAGGGATATGTATACAGTATACGGCGGCAGCATTGATTTTCTCTATAGTACTCTCGGCATCTTTACATTCACCAATGAGCTGGATATCAGTCCTTCCCGTCTGGGAAGACCTGAAGGTGAAAGATATCAGGAAGAAAATGAAGAACTCAGAGAAATCAGATCAATATACCGCAGAATAAATGAAATGTTCTATTATGATCATATTCTTTTAGGGGAACAGTATGCTGAATGGAAACCGTATAAACACCCTCTTTACGGTGATATTGAAATCGGAGGTGTAAAAAAATTCGGAAGACGGGTTCCGCCCTTTTTCCAGCTTCCGGAAACCTGTCACAGAAATGCTGCTTTTTGCATGTATCACGCAGATCAGTTAGCACGTCTTGATTTTGATGAAGTTGAAACAGAAAAATTAGAAACGGATGTTTATCAGATTGATATTACTATTAAAAACAGCAGAGTGACTCCGTCAATTTCTAATCAGGCGATTCAGAAAAAACTGCATAGACCTGATTGTTTTAAAGTTCAGGATGAAAATATTAAACTTTTAGCTGCAGGCAGGTTGACTGATCAGTTTCGCGGCCTGACTGAAAAAATTGAAGTGATTAAAAATTCTTTCTGGGTCGTGGAAGGCATACCCAGTTTTGGTGAAGTTGATTTTCGTTTACTGGTTTCAGGGAGAGGTCGTATCAAATTAGTATATGATTCTCTTAAAGGAGGATATAAAGAGAAAACCGTATATTTAAAATAACTATAAGGAAGTGAAAACATGCAAAAATTAACTAATTTATTTTTATGTCTTTTTATATGTTCAGCATCGTCTGTTTTATCCCAGAAAATTGAAAAAACTGAACTTGAGAAAGGGAAAAACTTTATAGAAACCAAAACATATTCAGAAGAAGAGAATGCAGAGATTTTACAGCTTTTTAATGGATTACGTGTTGCTGATGTTTCAGATGGTATGGATATGGCTGGTCTTCCTGGTACTGGTTCAGTAGACCCTGCAATACATGCAGACTGGCTGGATGTAGACAATCTGTCACACCAGATAAGAGGTATTGCGGTAACAGCCCGTTATGTACCAACACAGCGGCCGGACCGGCCGGCACCAGGAGATGAATTCCAGACATGGGAAGGTCATTTCTATAATACATATTCAAGTGAAGCCTTTACAAAGTTAATTGAACCTGGTACAGTGATCGTTCTTGATGATGTTGAGAATAAAGACATTGGTACTATTGGTTCATACAATATTTTAGCCTGGCATAAAGCTGGTGCTGTTGGTGTGGTTACAGATGCAAGTGCAAGAGATACAGATGAAATTGCTATTGAAAAAGTACCCTTATATTTAAGACAAAAAGGGCGTGGTATTCGTCCCGGAAGGAATGAACTAGAATCAGTCAATCGACCGGTGGTTATTGGCGGTGTCCTGGTTTGTCCCGGAGATATTATAGTGGCAGATGGTGACGGTGTTATCGTGGTTCCTCGGGAAATAGCAAAACAAGTTGCAGAATATGCACGGGAGGTTTTAGAAAAAGATAAAGCCGGCAGAAAAGAATTGTATAAAAGTTTAGATATGCCGCTGGACAAGACAGTTAAAGAGTAACGTCAAGTACAATTAAAACCTTGATATTATTATTCCTGAATTTAAATATCAGCACCAGAAATTTCTATCTTTTTTAGCAGATTTATTCAGGAGAAAAGGAAAAAACATATGAAAGTATTATTTATCGGCGGGACCGGGAATATCAGTGCTGCGGTGAGCAGATTATGCATAGAACGGGGTATTGACCTCTATTTGCTGAACCGGGGAATAAGTAAAATCAAAATTGAAGGGGCAAAAACTATAAGAGGAGATATCAATCAGCCCGGCAACTTATCAGAAAAACTTCAAAGGTATACCTGGGATGCGGTTGTAAACTGGATAGCTTTTAATACCGTTGATATAGAACGGGATATTAATTTGTTTAAAGGTAAAACTGATCAGTATATTTTTATAAGTTCCGCCTCTGCATATCAGAAACCGGTACAGAATCCTGTAATTACAGAATCCACTCCTTTGAATAATCCCTTCTGGGAATACTCCCAGCGTAAAATTGCCTGTGAAGATGCATTAACTGCAGCTTACAGAGAAGAAAAATTTCCTATGACGATCGTAAGACCATCTTTAACCTATGATACTGTTATTCCGGTTGCGATGGGTGGGTGGAATGAATATACAATCATAGACCGTATGGAAAAAGGTAAGAAAATTATTGTACACGGGGATGGGACTTCTCTCTGGACTGTTACACATTCCCGTGATTTTGCTAAGGGATTTGTAGGACTAATAGGGCATCCGCAGACATTAGGACAGGCTTTTCATATTACCAGTGATGAAATATTGACCTGGAATCAGATCTATCAGACTGTAGCGGAAGCAGCAGATACAGAAGCTGATATAATCCATATAGCTTCTGATTATATTTGCAGGATGGAACCTTCTTTAAAAGGTCCACTGATTGGTGATAAAGCACACAGCCTTATTTTTGATAATAGTAAAATTAAACGATTCGTTCCGGAATTTGCTGCAACCGTATCCTTTAAAGCTGGTATTAAACAAACCTTACAATGGTTCGAAGCTGATGCGTCCCGTATGATCGTTAATAAAAAGACCAATATTATGAAGGACAGAATAATCAAATCATATTTAAAAAAATAATAATAAGGGAGAGCATTATGAAAAGATCATCTTTTATAAAATTTTTATTCGGGACTGCAGTTATTATATGTGCAGTGTCACTCATGCTGTCATGTACTGCAAAAGAACAAAATACATTTAAGCCTCCGATACGTTTTGAAGTTGCAGATCGGAAAGCTGAAGAAGTTGTCAATAAACTGACCCTGGATCAGAAAATTAAAATGCTGGGCGGATACAGCCGATTTCTTATACAGTCTATTCCTGAACATGATATTCCGCATCTTTTTATGGCAGATGCTACTCAGGGAATGCGGATTGATACCAGACTTACTGATACAACTATCGTTAAACAGCTTGAAAAGACAACAGCTTTTCCTTGCCCGCTGCTGCTGGCATCTACCTGGAATCCGGCTATGGCCAGAGTATATGCCAGAAGTGTAGGTGAGGAATGCAGAGCAGGCGGAGTATCCATTTTACTGGGACCGGGATTAAATCTTTACCGGCAGTCACAGTGCGGACGCAACTTTGAATATTTCGGAGAAGATCCCTATCTGATCAGCCGTATGATAGAAAATTATGTTAAGGGAGTACAGAGTACCGGAACCGCTTCAACCTTGAAACATTTTATATGTAATAACACTGATTTCTACCGCAGACGCAGTAATTCCATAGTAGATGAAAGAGCATTACATGAGATTTATCTGCCCGGATTCAAGGCAGGTGTGGATGCCGGGGTCATGGCTGTGATGACTGCATACAATCAGCTGAATGGTGAATGGTGCGGACAGAGTACATATGTTATAAATAATTTACTGCGGGATCAGCTGGGATTTAAGTGGCTGGTTATGACCGACTGGACATCAGTATATGATGGCGAAAAAGTCATTAAATCCGGACAGAATCTGGAAATGCCGGAAAGGAGAGCGTTGAAAAATGCCAGAGATCTGGTAAAATCAGGAAAAGTCAGTGAAGAACATATTAACAGAATGACAGAAAGTATTTTGCGCACCTGTTTTGCTATGGATTTTTATAATACACCGCAGCAGGAACTGGAGTATTTAAAAACATTTGATAAACATGAACAGGTTGCTCTGGATGCAGCGCGTGAGGGTATAGTTCTGCTTAAAAATGAAGATAATACCTTACCGATTGCAAAAACTGATGAAATGAATATTGTAGCTTTGGGAAAATATATGAATGAAATAGCTCATGGTGGCGGATCTGGTTATGTTGAAGGATATAATAATATTACGCTTGCAGAGGCATTGAGAAATGAGTTCGGTGACCTTGTTGAAATTGTGCATATATCTGATGAAGAAAAAATCTCTTCTGCAGATATTGTGCTTCTCAGTACCGGAACTTCTGACAGCGAGGGAAGGGACCGTCCCTTTGACCTGCCGGATGATGAATTACAGAATATACACAGAGTGTTAGAATTAAATGAACAATCAGTGGTCATTGTTAATTCAGGTTCAGGAATCAATATGAGTCCCTGGATAGATAAGACCCCTGCTGTAGTCTATGCCTGGTACGGAGGACAGATCGGCAATGAAGCTCTGGCTGAAATACTGTCCGGAGCTGTTAATCCTTCAGGCAAATTGCCCATTACCATTGAAAAACAATTCTCTGATTCACCCGGGTACGGATATATACCAGACGGAGAGGAATTGTACAGCAGCTGGCCGGAGAATGGTTTTACCCATGAGATATATGATATAACATATGATGAAGGTATCTTTGTGGGGTACAGATGGTATGAACATAAGAATATAGAGCCATTGTTTGCATTCGGACATGGATTATCCTATTCAGAATTCGAGTACAGTAATTTAAATATTTCTTCAGAAACTTTTTCCAAAGATGATCAGATTGAAGTTATTTTTACACTTAAGAATACTAGTGAGATTGACGGCTCAGAAACAGCGCAGCTTTATGTCCAGGATATTGAAAGTGCTCACCCCCGGCCTGTTAAAGAACTGAAGGGATTTGAAAAAGTTTCTTTGAAGGCAGGGGAGGAAAAAGAAATCAGTATTATTTTAGACAGTACAGCTTTTTCTTACTGGAATCCGGATATGAGACAATGGTATGCTGAACCCGGTGTATTCAATATTTTTATCGGCAGTTCTTCAGAGGATATCCGTTTACAGGGAAAGCTGATCGTACAGTAAAAAAATTATTTTTAGATAAGCTGGGAAGGTTTATATGGGTTATTATATGAAATTTACCACTGTAAGCTGTGAAAAAAAATATATTCTGATCCGATTATTAATATGTCTTTATACAGGTTTATTATTTGCCCAGACAGATAATTATGCTGATCAGCAGCAGCCTGAAATTTTTATGTGGGTAGGGGCAAACCGGCTGATGCAGGAAGATCCAACTGTACTGGAAGATATGCTGCTTTTTGCCCGCCGTTTTGACATCATTCCCTATTCCTCAGGAATGAGTCATCCGGACCAGCTGTCCAATTTTCTGAAAACCTGTAAATCACTCGGTATTTCAAGAACCTGGATAGAGATCGGTCCGGGAAAAGAGGTCACCTTATCAGAATTTATTGAGAATAAAGAAGCTCGTGAGCCCATACTGAAAAGATTTCAGAAACTGGCTGCGGTATATCGAAGATATTATCCTGAGTATGCCCGGATCACTCTCTTTGATGAAGCACCTCTGGGTGCTTTTCGTCCCCGACAAAATAACCTAAAAAGTTATATCAAAGAAGCAGAAATATTCCGGACTCTGGGTCCCAAAGCATTTTCCTGGCTGTATCAGGCTCTGAAATCAGAAATGCCGGAAGCTGAAGTTGGTGTTTTTTTGCACCACCCTCATAATGCATCCCCAACCATGGCTGGTGAATATTCTTTCATTGCTTCTTTTATAAGCGATGCAGATTCCCTGGGAACTGTTCCGGATTTTATTTTCTCAGATGTATACCGCGGATACTTTAACCGGGGATACGGTTTGGAAGCAACCAACCAGTACATTACAGATGTGGTGGCTCATACTCGCCAAGTGGCAGATCAGTACAATATCCGGGCCTATCAGCTGGGGCAGATGCATACTATTAAACTGGGGTATACTCCCGGTCGCAGAGAAATTGACACTAATATTGATGCCATGCTCAGAGGCAATCCTCACGGGATAGGCTGGTACTGGCCAAATTATGCAGCCACTGACCGGGTCCGCAATAAGAAATATCCCGGGGGAAAACCGGCTGAAGTGGATGTTTCTTTTGATTCTTTTGTTCCCAACAGCTGGGGTACGATCGGTCCTGCAGGATCAGTATGGGGTACGTCCCGGGACCGGTTTATTTATTCTTATCTGCGGATGCTGGAAACAATCGGCCGGATTCAGGATAAGGACTGTTTTGATCTGTGGCTGTATGGATATGATTTTGATCACGGGGAGCATAGGATCTATATACATGCAACCGGTGATTCCAAGAAAAACTGGGAATATCTGGGATCGGTCAATCCTCAGCAGGATATGGATCAGTATGAAGATGGAGCTGATACTTCAACTGTTTACTCTTATAATGGGAAATGGCATGCTGTTGTCTTCCATGCCCTGTCCCGCAGCCGATTTTTTAATTTTTCATCTGACACCATGACTGTTACAGTAAAAATTATAACCCCGGAAGGTTCTGACGGATCTGAACTGGCTGCCGTGTATGTTATGCCTTACAGGGCTACCCGGCATTATGGGATCGAAGAACAGATCCGCAATTGGATAAAAAATTACCCCAGGTGGATTACTGTAAACAGTCTGGCCTATCAGGTATATCCTGAACCCATTACATTACGATCTGATTCTGAACCGGTTATTGTACATACGTGGTAAAAAGGAGAGTGGATATATGAGAAGTCCGTCCTTGTTAATAATTTTAGTGGTTTTGATAACAATGACACTTATTTCCTGTGTTCCGGAATCTGACAGTATTTCTGTACTGGAAGGATCTTTCTGGAAAGAGCAGGGCCTGCAGCAGGTTTTGCCGATATGGACTCAAAAAGCATGGGATTCCGGTTACGGTGGATTTCATACTTTTCTGGACAGAAGCTGGGAGCCTTACAACGGAGCTGAGAAATATCCGGGAATGATTTCCCGTCATCTTTTCAGTTATTCTGTTGCTTATTTATTATCAGGCAACAAGGTTTATCTTAAGCAGGCTGAGAAAATAAAAGACTATCTCATTTTCAAAGGATGGGATGCTGAATACGGAGGCTGGTTTGATGCATTGGACCGGTATGGAAATATGATAAAGTCCAGTAAAGATGCATTTTATCAAATGTATGCCCAGACAGGTCTTACCCTGTATTATTTTGTGACCAGGGATCCTGAGGTTTATAAAATTATTCAAGAAGGTCATAAAATTCTTTCTAACCAGGGATGGGACGATCGGTATGGAGGATATTACCGCTGTCTGGACCGGGATCTGAGTGTTGCTGTTGCTGACAAGGATTTTTCACCTCAGCTGGCGCCGCTTTCCGGATATCTCATCTATCTGTATCTGGCCACCAGAGATTCTGACTATCTGGAAAAAATGGAAGAGACCCTGGATTTAGTCTGGAGAAAAATGCGTGATCCTGAATCCGGCTGGATCCGGGAACGTTTCAGTCAGGACTGGACCTATCAGAAGCATATTCGATCTGACAGCACAGAATTCAATATAGGGCATAATGCGGAAGTAGTATGGATGCTGCTCCGTGTTCACGCTTTAACCGGTAAAAGTAAATATCGCGAACAGGCTATGCAACTGCAGAAATTTCTGGTAACCTGGGGAATGGATTCTGTTTCCGGAGCTTGGGTACATGGAATAGGTACCGGATTACCGCCAAAACAGAGTAATGCCACACCCTGGTGGATACAGGCTTATGGCAATATGGTGTCACTCAATCTGTACCGTACTACACAGGATTCTTTTTATGTGGATCTGTTCAAAAAGGGTGCACATTTCTGGAATCAGTCTGTTCTGGATTCGGTTTATGGCGGTGCTTTTCTCTCAGTATATGCAGACGAACGAATTCATAAAGGGGATAAGGCTGTACGCACCAAGACCTCTTATCATACACTGGAACACAGTCTGTTGAACTATGTATATCTGAAGCTTTGGTACGAAAAGAAACCGGCAGTATTGTATTTTTATGTTGAAAACCCTGACAAAGTAGAAAAGTTATATCCTCTGCCAATAGCTGATCCTGAGGTTTCAATTTTGTGGGTTGAGATTAATGGTGATGCCTGGTCTGACTTTAATCCGGAGCAAGGCTGGATACAGTTGCCGGAAGAAGGTCCTGCCCGGATCAAAGTGGAATTGATTGTTTCTGAAAAATAAAATTTTTTAACAGAAGTATAAAGGATCTATATGGGTTATTTTATGTTTTTACTGATACTTTTGCATTTCAGTTATTCAGATATGCTGCATGCACAGGAGACTGATGCAGAACAATCAAATAATTGCTGTTTTGAAATCTGGATATACGGAGACGGGCTTTCCTCTGAAAATATGGAGGTTTCTGTAAAAACTAATCCGGAATTCGGGGAACAGTGGCATAGCATTCTGAGTCCGGACAGGACAGATCCTTCTATCCGGATCTTTGGGTATAATCGGTTGTTGATCCTGTCAGGTCTGTCCCTAGAAAAATATTTCGGACAGGATATCCGGGAAAACTATGCAGCTGTCAGAGTATCAGCAGAACAGAATACTTCTGAGATACAGGCATTTTATGTGCTTCCTGAGGGAATTGCTGACAAACTGAACCTGCCGGAACAAGCTATAGATCTCATTAGATATCATCCGGAAAAGATCCGGCAAAGGTCCCTAGCCTGTCTGATACGACCCCGTCCTTTCAGGTTAATAAACGGAAATGTGTATACTGAACATATTGAAGCACCAGTTCGCCATCTTCCTCCGGGAGTACAGGAAGTAAAATGGCTAAAAATATTGTTTCGTGGACAGTAATTTTGTCAGTTGTAATACTACGGAGCTGCTCATCTGAAAACAGAATATCATCCTCTGACACAAGCAGTTGGTGTGACCTGAGGTCGGGTGGGAACCCGATGGCATAAGCAGGAACCGGAAAAAGATCTCTATGATTTCTCCGAATATGATAGGTTAATGGAAAGCGCAGGCAACTATGGTATTAAAATACTTCCTCTTATCGGTCATTCTGCGCCCTGGGAGTTTAAAAATTACGCTTTTACAGTTGACGGTGATATTGTAGTTGCAGTCTGGTGCAATCTTCCCTTTTCTGATATCCAACTGCCTTAATGAAACCATTCTGTATCTTCTACGTACTCATACATAACACCAGTATTAGTATGTATTATATCTTTAAATAATAAATGTATATTTATTAAATTCTAACCAAAGGAGAATCAACTATGAACTTGAAAAAAGCAGCAGTGTGTTTGATTTTATTGGGAATTTTCAGCAATGCAGCTGCCCAGATAAGCGCAAAGCTGATGCGGTATATGGATGTGTCTGATACCAGAATAACATTTGTCTATGGTGGGGATGTCTGGGTGATGCCCAAAAGTGGTGGAACAGCTCTGCAGGTTACTCATTCATCCGGAGAAGAATCATGGCCCCGGTTTTCTGCTGATGGTAGATTTATTGCCTACACAGCCAGTTATAATGGCAATCAGGATGTGTACGTTATACCTGTACAGGGAGGCGTTCCTGACCGCATCACCTGTCAGTCCCATGTCGACCGAATGGTGGACTGGCATCCGGACGGAGAACG
>JAWODZ010000109.1:0-17128 GCA_046483025.1 bacterium | reverse complement strand
GGTCATATTAAACATATCCTGGGGAGAATTAGGTGAAAGTGCTATAATCTCATAATCACCATGAGATCCCCAGCGCGCCTGCATTACATCTCCTGCCCCCGGATTACAGGGGATACCTTCTGAAGGGCCATCTCTTTGAACATCAACAATCACACAGGGTGTTTCCAGCATAATTCCTAAACCTATATGTTCTGCCATTTGAGCAAAACCAGTACCGGTAGTAACTGTCAGGGCTCTCTTTCCGGTCCAGGCTGCTCCTAAAACTGCAGCCAGGGCAGAAATTTCATCTTCCATTTGGATAAGCACTCCATCAACATCTGAAAATCTCTCTGCATAGCGTTCTACAATATTAAAAGAGGGATATACAGGGTAATAACCTAAAAATGTACATCCAGCTGCAAGAGCACCCTCAGCACAAGCCTGACTTCCGGTTAATGTATGGGTTCCTGTGAGTACAGCTTTAGTAGAATTATTCATATCCAATGCCTATTATTAAATTATTTAGTTTTAACCTTAGTTTCTTCTTTTTGTTTTGCCTGTTTTGCTTTTCTTTTTTCTTTTTCAATTTCTGTCTCTTCTACAATGGTATAAATTGCAAAATCCGGACACACTATCTGACAGAAACCACAATAGCAACATTCATCAATATTTATTATTTCAGGTGGATGATACCCCTTGGAATTAAATTTATCTGAAATTTCCAATACATCATTGGGACAGTATTCAACACAAAATCCACATCCTTTACATCGATCTTCTATAATGACCAGTTCACCCTGGGGAGTGGATGGTTTTTCAAAGCCAAATGGTTTTTCTCTATATCTGATACTCATCTTTTACCTCGCATTATCGTAGTGTACCGATATATTCGGTTGTAAGTTGTTTTTCCCTGACTTCGGGATTGCTGTAATCCGGAAGAACCATGGGCGCTACTCTTCCATTAAGTTCTATCCCTGATTTATCAAGAGTAGTATTATACTTTTTAACATGATCCAAACTCAATTTTCCGCTGGTTGCTTTCTTTTTTACATATTCTGCTGCTGTAACACCTGCGATTCTACCAAATACAGTTACATCCAAAAGAGAGTTGCCCATTAGTCTGTTTTCACCATGAACACCGCCACTCACTTCACCTCCGGCAATAAGACCCGGTACAAGAGTTTCTCCCTTTTTATTAATTTCAAGTCCACCATTTTGATAGTGCAGGGTTGGGAATACCAGCATTGGTTCTTTGGTAATATCAATGCCGTAGCGATGAAAAAGAATCCACTTACCAGGGAATTCCTTGTGAACATACCCTTCACCCTTTAATAAATCGATCATAGGAGAATCCAGCCAAACACCGAATTTACCTGTGGGGGTAGGCACACCTTTTCCTCGAACCGTACATTCCCGTATAAAAGCAGACGCTTCTACATCTCGTGGTTCCCGCTCGTATACAAATTGTTCTCCATCAATATTAACGACATTTGCGCCTGCACCTCTGAATTTTTCCGTAATTAAAAGCCCTTCCGCCTGTTCCGGAAATACAGCTCCGGTAGGATGATACTGAACAGTATGAAGGAATTTTAGAGGAACACCAGCACGATAAGCAATAATCAACCCATCTCCGGTAGCACCATAGTGGTTGGTAGTCATGAAGTCTTGAATATGGAGTCTTCCCGATCCACCGGTTGCCATAACCGTAGCTTTTGCTTTTACCACAATATATTCCTTGGTTTCTAAATTGTATAAAACAGCTCCGCCACATGCTCCCTTTTCATTGAGAATTAGTTCAACCGCTGGTGAAAACTCAAGTACCTTAATATCATTGGGATGATTTTTTGCTTCATCCCTGATTGTACGCATTATTTCAGCACCAGTAATATCTCCGGCATAGTGCATTCTTTTGCGTGATGTTCCACCGCCATGAAGAGTTTTAAACCGCCCATTTTCAAATTTGGAAAACATGGCTCCCAGTTTGTCCAGCCAGGACATAACTTTAGGAGCTTCCGTAACCAATGTTTCCACTAATTCAGGATCGTTTTTAAAATGACCGCCTCCCATAACATCTAAATAGTGGTAGTAAGGAGAATCTTTTTCAGTTTTTGTGGCAGCCTGTATCCCTCCTTCCGCCATCATGGTATTGGCATCACCGTGACGAAGCTTAGTAGCAATAAGAACCTTTACTCCCTTTTCTCTGGCTGTTAATGCTGCAGCTGTTCCGGCGCCTCCCGCACCAATAATAAGAACATCGGTTTCATAGTCTGGAGTGGTAAGATCAATCTTGTCAGGATCTACTCTGCTTTTTGCATGTAGAAGCTTAACCACTTCATTGGCAATTTTATACCCTTTATTGGGACCGACTTTAATTTCAGAACGTCCTTCTTCTTTGAAATCAGGATGATATTGTAGAATATCTTCTCTTTCTTGAAGAGACATTTCCGGAAATTCTTCACCTTTTTTCTTTTTTTCAACCCGGGCTGGTCTTGTTTTTTCTACAACTTTAATTAACTTTTTTAATTTTGGTGTATATGACATGATAATAACTCCATAAGAAAAAATTAAATAAATTATTCAATAATATATTTTTTATCCTTTGGTTTCCAGTCTTCTTCTGCCATTTGAGGTTCTGGTTCCCGTTCATTGTAGCATTTCTTGAGGGTCTCAACATCCATCTTTTTTAGTTCTTTTAATCCTTTATTGAATTTTCCTTTTTTAATATATTCTACAGCCTTTTGAGCATGCTTTGCCCGAGGTGCAATGTGTCTGCCGTAAAGTCTTCTTGCTAGGATACCGACATTATACTGTGCTTCTTCAGCAGGACATCGAGCACTGCAAAGGCCGCACATCACACAATCAAAGGAAAGTTCCGCAGCACCGGCAATATCTCCCCGAATAGCTCTTGCCATATATTCCATTACATCTATATCCATAGGACAGCTTCTGGTACAGGTTCCACAACCAACACATTTAAAAATTTCTGGATACAGAGCTGCAACTGTTGATCCGGTAGGTTCAAGTTTTTCTATATCATAGGTTGCTTTATTTGCCGGGAAAAATGGTATCTGAGTAATATACATATTTGGTTCTACAACTGTTTGACAAGCCAGGCCCACCTCAATTCTATAGGAATCCGGAAAACGATACACTGTACCGCACGCACCACAAATACCGCCCCGGCAGCCACAACCTCTGATTAATTGAAAACCGGCATATTCCAGGGCTTTCTGAATAGTCAGCGAAGCCGGCACTTCATACTTTTTCCCCATAATAAAAATGGGAACTTTTTTTTCGGTAATGTTATCCTTTTTGTTAGCAGCTGTTTTCTTACTCATTTTTATTCCTCTTTGTTTAATACCTTATCTTCAATATTAAGTGGCCCCAGTTTACGAATCAGGGCAGTAAATTCGTTCATTGAGTTAACGAATTTTTTACCTTCTGCAGCTGAAATCCACTCCAATGTAAGACGTTTTGGATCAATGCCAAATTTATCAAGCATGGGTTTAAAAAGAATCATTCTCCTTAACGTCTTATAATTTCCTTCCACATAATGACAGTCACCCGGATGACATCCTCCGATAAACACACCATCTGCACCCTGCTTAAAAGCATACAGAATATGCTGAGGATCTATCCGACTTGAACACATTACCCGCATATTAACTGCATTGGGATCATACTTCATGCGAGAAGTACCAGCTAGATCCGCACCAGCATAGGTACACCACTTACAAAGAAAACACATAATTTTTGGTTCAAACATGATTACTCCTCTAAATTCAGTCACCAAGTCTCTAAGGCTCTAAGTTCATAGTATAAATTTTCTCAAGTAATACCGGGCCGAGATTTTTATGCACATTATAGGTTGCATCGACAATTTTATTTGCTATTAACTCCTCTTCTTTACTTGTGTAATATATTTTTGTCATTTTTATCCTTCGAGTCTTTGAGACTTAGAGGCTAAATAATTATCTAACCCTTTAATATTGCTTTAACCATTGAAAATATTTGGTCATCAGTCTGATTCCGCTGCTGTGCAGCGCCGGAAGGACAAGCTGCTGCACAAGCACCGCATCCTTCACATAAGATTTCATTAACTGTAACCACCTTTTTTTCCAAATCTAATGCTCGGGCATCATACGGACAAACCGGAACACAAATCCCGCATCCACTGCACAGATCTTCATTCACTGGTACAATGGTTGGTTCATGAAGTAGCTTTTCCTGGGCAAAAAGATCGCCTATTTTAGCAGCAGCAGCAGAGGCTTGAGATACAGTATCCGGAATATCCTTGGGACCATGAGAACATCCAGCCAGATAAAATCCGGCATTCAGACTCTCAACCGGACGGAGTTTAGGATGAGCTTCTGCAAGCCATCCACTTTCATCCGTATTTATTTTGAGTTTCTTTAATAAATCTTCAATATTCTCAGTTTTTACCATGGACATGGCAAGCACTACCATATCTGCTTCTACTTCAATTTTCTTTCCGGTTAAGGTATCCGAACCCCAGATAATAACCTTATCATTTTCCTGAAATATCTTGGAAACTTTTCCTCTGATATAAAGAACATCATCTTCTTCAATTGCACGCTGATAAAATTCCTCGAATCTTTTACCCCCGGTCCTTATATCAATATAAAAAACAGTAGCATTTCCATCCGGTACCCGGTGTTTGTAGAGCATAGCATGTTTGGCTGTATACATACAGCAAATTCGTGAACAGTAAGGATTATGATTTTCCGGATCTCTGGAACCACAACATTGAATAAAAACAACATGTTTGGGGACCTTTCCGTCTGATGGTCTTAAAACCTCACCACCTGTGGGACCGGAAGCCGAGAGAATTCGTTCAAATTCAAGCCCGTTAACAACATCTGGATATTTCTCTCCCCCGTACTCACCTAAAGCTTTCATGGTATAAAGATCATAACCAGTGGATACAACAATGGCCCCTACTTTTTCTTCTATAATTTCTTCTTTTTGATCATAATCTATTGCATTAGGCTCACACACATCTTTACATCTCCCGCACCTGATAGGCCACATACCAAGACAACTGTCAATATCCAGTGTATAGGTTCCCGGAATAGCCTGGGGAAAAGGAAGATAAATAGCTTTTCTGTAGGAAAGACCCATATTAAATTCATCCTGAACAACCTGAGGACATACTTCTTCACAATCTCCGCACATGGTACAGAGATCTTCATCTACATACCGGGGCTTCTTTTTTATGCGAATATTGAAATTACCTACAAAACCTGATATGGATTCAACCTCATGATACGTCATAATCTTTATATTAGGATGGCGGGAAGCTTCAACCATCTTAGGAGTCATGATACACTGCGAACAATCCAGAGTGGGAAACGTTTCTGAAAGCTGAATCATATGTCCGCCAATGGAAGGATCCTTTTCTACCAGAAGAACTTCATATCCATGATCAGCAATATCAAGTGCAGCCTGAATACCACTTATTCCGGCTCCGATGACCATGGCTCTTCTGGTGACATCGATTTTGATAGGATCTAGACTTTCATTAGCACGAACTTTTTCTATCATTGATTTAACCACTTTAATGGCCTTTTGAGTAGCTTTTTCTTTGTCCGTGTGAACCCAGCTCCCTTGTTCGCGAATATTAGCAATTTCTACCTGATAGGGATTAAGGCCAGCAAGTTTTGCCACATCCTGAAAGGTTTTTTCATGGAGTGTCGGGGAACATGCTGCTACAATAAATGCATCTAATTTTTGTTCTTTTATGGTATCTAAAATCAATTGCTGCCCAGGATCTGAGCACATATAAACATAATTTGTAGAAAATGTTATATCCGGATAATTTTCAATTTCTTTAGCAACTCTTTCCACATTAACAACACTGGCAATATTAACCCCGCAGTGACAAACAAACAATCCAATTCTTTTTTTCTTTCCATTGTTACTCATATTTTTACCTCAGATTTATCATCTATCCCCAATACTGTATGAGGACTAAAATAGTGTTGATCCAGTCCTAAAACCTTTTCCTCTATTCCTAAGGCCCAGGCAAGAAGTTGAGTAAAAAACAAAACCGGCATACCCATAAAATCAAGAAATTGTTCTTTTATCCGATCCTGTCTGTGATCTAAATTATAATAGCAAAGTGGACAGCTTAATGCTACTGCATCTGCTCCATTTAGTTTAGCTGAACGGAGAATATTATAGGATGCCTCGGTAGCAGCTTCAGGCATGGAAACCGAAAGATAGGAACCGCAGCACTCCTGTTTAAAAGGGAAATCAAGAACTGTACAACCAATATTTTCTAAAAATTCTTCAAAAATAGTAGGATCATCAGGTTCATCAATACTAATGTTCCCTTTGGGTCGCAAAAGACGACATCCGTAATAGGGTACCACCTTTACATTACTCAGGTCTCGTTTTAAAAGAGAACGTAATTTATCATATCCAATTTCTTCCCGTATAAATTCAAGTAAATGATAAACCTTAACATCACCTGTATATTCAGGGAATTCAGTGGTTTTATTCTTGGTTGTATGGTCGATTTTAATATCATCTTCAAGATACGCATTAACCCGCTTGTATTTAAGCGAATCATTTAACAAAGCTTCATTAGTTCTTTTTAAAACATTGAAACAGAAAGAACAAACAGTAAAAACTTTGTCTCCACCCTCTATCCGAACCTGTCTGAGAATACGGGCAGGAGCTGCCAATCCAATAATTTTTTCTTCATTCAGGGGAAATTCTGCACCACAGCAGGTCCAGTTTTCCGGTTCAACCAATTCATATCCTAATACTTCCATTGATTTTCTGGTGGAATCATCCAAATTTGTAGTTTTTTCTTTTAGAGTACATCCAGGATAATAATGAATTTTTTTTCTTTTATTTTCCATATTTCTTATCTCTTATTTATTTACTAAATTTTCGATATACTGCAACCAGTACCTGTTGAGGAAGCTCATCAGCAAGTTCAACAGGAATTTCATCAGGGCCGTAATGATCTTTACCTTTTGGATCGATGAGATGGCGTACTGCCTCGGCAACATTGGCAATATTGATTCCTTTGGGACAGCGGGACTGACAGGTAAAACAAGAAGCACATAGAAAAAGAGCCTTAGATCCAATCAGTTCTTGTTCCTGTCCCAACTGAACCAGCCGGATCATCTGATTGGGAAGGATATCCATTTCAAACGCAAAAGGGCATCCTGCTGAACAGCGTCCGCACTGATAACAGCTGTATACATTCTCCCCGGAAAGCTCGTTTACCCGTTCAATAAATTTTTTTTCTTTCTCACCACGTTTTAATTTAATCCGCATATGTATCTCCCTTAAAGTTTAGGCCGCAACACTACGGTAAAGTTTTTGTAATGCTTCATCCACAATCTGCTTTACTTCTTCATTTTCACTTTCTTGTTTAAGCAACTGCTCTAGTGGTTTGATAGCTCTGGTATCACCAATTTCTCCTAACAGCCTGGCAGCTCTAAATCTGGTAGTCCATGAAGATTTAGAAAGTGCCTTTATAAGAGGAGTAACTGCTTTTTGTCCAAAATTGATCAAGGCATTCTCTGCACTCTCTCTCACACTCCAATGTTTGTCAGCTGTTGCCTCCAGCAATGGCTGAATGGATAATTCATGATGGAAATTTCCTAATAATCGTGCAGCTTGATAACGTACATCTCGCGATTTGTCTTTTAATGCTTTAAGAGCAAAATCCAGAACCTGATTGTATCCGACTCCGATACGACGTAAATATCGCACAGCTTCAAAACGAATATTGGCATCTCTGTCTTTTTGGGCAATTTCCACTAATGAATCAACTGCTTTTTTACCACCAATTTTAGCAATTGCTCTGACTGCCTCCAGCCGAACATTATCCGAATCATCTTCTAGTGATTTACAAAAAAGCGGCAAAAACGATTTATCAGCAGCTGAACTGAGTACCATAACAGCACAGCATCGTCCCCAGGCTGCACAACCGATGCGTATAAGTGATTGTATTGCAGCATCCTGAACTTCAGGGGAATCTACTTCTACCAGTTTTTTCAAGGTATCAACCGCCCTATGATCCTCCAAACCGCCAAGTGCTTTTATAGCACGTAATTGTAAAGGTTTATTATCTTTATTTTCGGCATCCGCCAACAGTTGAGTGATATCAGAATCATTAAAAGATAGATGTTCAATAAGTACCTCTTTGACAACGGAGGATTTAAATTGTTTAAGTGCATTAACAGTGGCCATTCGAACTACAAAATAGCTGCTTCTAAGATGATTGACCAGTACTGGTATTGCTTTTTCGTCTCCGATTCTGCCAAGGGTTAAAATAATTGCTCTGAGATTAAATTTATCTTTTTCAAAAGAAAGGGCATTAAGTAAGGGATTTGTACTTAATTTTCCGAAAAGCAACAATGATTCCATGGCCTGTTTTTGCACCATCTCTACATTATCAGACAGAGTATTTACCAGCGGTTCGATTGCTTTTCTGTCCCCAATTTCTCCCAGAGCTTTAACTACACTTTTACGAACTTTCCATTCTTCATCATCAATGATATTAATAAGAGAATCAACTGCCCGAAAAGAAGTAAGCTCCCCCAGAGTTCTGGCAGCATTTTTCCGTAACATTGAAGACAGGGATCGAAGTGTATCCAGTAGAATATTGACACTTTCTTCACCAAGGGCACAAAATCCATCAATTGCAAGTTTAATAATTTCTTCGTTATCCAGAGACAGTAGTTTCAATAATATACGGGAATGACTTGAGTCTTTGAGTTTTATCATTTCCTGGATTTTGTCTTTTAATTCAGTTACTACCTGATTCCTGACAATCCACTCTCTGTCATCTAGTATTGTCAATAAATAATTAATAATACGGTAATCACCCAATTGTCCGACTGCAATGACAGCAGCCCAACGTATATTTGTGATCGGTGAATTAAAAATTTTTGGTTTGATGAGTTCTTCAATAGCCCTTGAATCCCCAAATCTTCCCAGGGAAATAACAGCCGCGTGTTTAATACTTGAAGATGTATCATCAAGCATTTCTACTAGAACGGGATAAATATCGTCACGTTTCTCATAGCCCAAATCAATTATTGCCTGTCTTCTTATTCCCAGATCTTCATCCTTACGGGCATTCTTTATTAAAATATTGATTTTTTTTGAATTAGTATGTCTCATTATACTCGTTCAATATATCCTTTACAAATACCATCAATATCAAAATCCTGAACTTTGTAATCACAGTCAATATTTGCAATTACTTTAACTGCTGCTCTAAAACAGCCAATCCGAGCACAGGTCAGATCTCTAATTGAAAATCCCTGTTCAATAAGAGAACGACAACTTTTTTTATACTTGCAATTATGCACTGTAATTGACAAGTGGAAAGGATTGATTTCCTCAATATCAAAATCACTGGCATCTCGGAATAATCCTGCTGCAATTCCCAATTTAATATAATTATCTACTGCCTGACGAATAGAATCTGCTTTTTCTACTCGTATACCATATTCGTTACCAAGTCTGTGAATAAAATGTTGTACAGAATGTTCATAGGCCCGCTTTGAAAACACATGGGGTCTGGTACCATGAAAATCCCGTGCAGTTTCTTCTAATGCACTCAGCCAGCTTAAAGCGATGATCCATCCTGATTCTTCTTTATTTATTTTTGTCACAAAATTTATCCTTTAATCTTATTTGTTTTCGAAGGATTGGATAATCCTAAAATCTTCAATTTATCTTTGACTGATTGCTCATCAATATTTTTACCAATCTTTTTATTTAATTTCCGGGTTATTTCTGAAAAGGGAGCATTGGGATCTTCAGCCCACAGCAGGACCAATTGAGCTTTTTCTTCTTCAGTAAGATCAGTAATCACTTCCGGTTCTTTTGCTGTGGAAACATCAATCTTTTGGGTCTTGTGTGAAGCTTTTAATATTTTTTTGGTATCCCTGGCAATTGCAAGTTCTTCATTAGTGGGAATAATTAAAATTTTAACCTTTCCCAGACCAATATTTGTTTTATTATTATTATTAAGGTCTAAATCAATTTTAATACCCAGATTTTCCAAATTCGTTAATGTATGTTCTCTAACATAAAATGATTTTTCTCCTACACCACCGGTAAATACAATAGCATCAACCCCGCCCAAAACCGTAATATAGGCTCCAATATATTTTTTTAATCTATGACAGTAAACCCCAAGTGCCATTTTATGTTTTTCATTTCCCCTGAAAGCCTCATCCTCAATTTCCCTCATATCATTTGTTGTTTCAGTTAATCCCAGCATACCGCTGTTCTTATTCATTATGTTATCGATTTCTTTGGTAGATAATCCTTCCCGGTCCATAATATAGGGAACTAAGGCAGGATCAATATCTCCACATCGTGTTCCCATAACTAAGCCCTCCAGAGGAGTGAATCCCATGGTCGTATCAACAGAAATTCCTTTATCTACAGCAGTAATACTTGCACCATTACCAAGATGGCAGGTAATAAGTTTTACTTTCTCAATAGGTTTTTTCAGAATCTCTGCAGCCTTTTGTGCAACAAATTTATGTGAAGTTCCATGGAAACCATACCGACGAATACCAAGTTTTTTATACAGTGAATATGGAAGCCCATATAAAAATGCTTTCTTAGGTATAGTCTGATGAAAAGCCGTATCAAATACTCCAACCTGTTGTATTCCGGGAAGAAGTCTTTCACATGCTTTAATTCCACTCAGATTATGCGGATTATGTAAAGGAGCAAATTGTATACAATGTTGTATGGTTGCTTTAACTTTTTCCGTTATCAATACTGAATCAGAAAAATCTTCTCCGCCGTGAACAACCCGATGCCCTATTCCGTCAATTTCCTCTTTATGCTTAATAACACCATGCTGAGGATGAAGAAGAAGTGAAAGAACTATCTCAAGGGCAGTATCATGATGAGGAATTTCCTGAATTTCTCGCAACTTATTCTTGGCTACAGGTTTGTAGGTTATGATTGCATCACTGGAACCAATTTTTTCCACTAATCCTCTTGCTACAGCCTTCTCATCAGTCATATTAATCAACTGGAATTTTACAGAGGAACTACCACAATTTAAAACAAGTATTTTCATTTAATACTAGTTTAGCTTCAGATTAAAATCAATCTTTTTTTAGTTGTTCGACCAAAGTATTAGTATGATCGTATATTTTTACACTTAACGGCATCTGTCCCGGAAGTGTATGGGTAGCGCACCCATAACAGGGATCATATGCCCGGAAAGCCATCTCAACCATGTTAAGCAGTCCGTCATCAACCTTACCATTTTTTATCAATCCCTTGGCAGCTTTTTTCACGGACATATTAATAGGAGCATTATTATTAGTGGTTCCAACAATTAAGTTGGCTTCGATAATTATACCATTTTCATCGGTTTTATAATGATGATAAAGGGTTCCACGCGGTGCTTCCACTGTAGCAACACCTTCAGTAGGTGTCTCAGTCGGAACTATACGGTAATCAGGTCCGATAATTTCCGGATCACTGGCAAGTTCCACCCATCGTTCTGCAGAATAGAGAAGTTCAATAATACGTGCCCAATTAGTAGCCAGGGTCTGATGTACTGGTTTTCCGCCCAAGGTCTTATACATTCGATCATGCTCTTCATTGGCCAGTGGTGTTGCCATTCCATCAGATGCATTTAAACGGGAAAGCGGTGTAGCTTTATAAACCCCGCTCCTGGGACCATCTACAAAACCCTTCCAACCTAACTTTTTAAGAAACGGGAACTTAAGATAAGACCAGGTTTCCACATGTTCCTCAATATGTTTAAGATAATCAGCCGGTTTGAATTTTACAAATTCCTTGCCATCCGGTCCGGTTACACGAATTTGTCCATCATAAAAATTGGGGTGATTATTTTCATCAACCAAACCCATATTATAGGTTTGATGAGTAAACATATCATTTAAAATTAACTCCACATACTCTTTGTTATCTAAAACGATATCATTAAATATTTTTATGGTGAATTTTGCGAACTCAACTGCCTCTTTACCATCTTTTATAAGCTGTTTTTGTTCTTCTTTGGTGAGCCCCTTACTCATTCCTCCCGGAACTGCACCAACAGGATGCACAGCTTTTCCACCCATTTTTTTTATCCATTCATGACACATTCCTCTCAATCCGATCACCTTGCTCCCGATTTCCACTCCTACTTTATGAATAACCCCAAGAATGTTCCGCTGTTCTTTTGGAGCATCTGGTCCTACTATAAAATCCGGACCAGCTAAAGCATAAAAATGAGTGGTATGATCAGTAACAAAAAATATACTGTATAAAAGTTCACGTAACAATTTTGCAGTTCGGGGAATTTCCACATTATACACAGCATCACATGCTTTTGCAGAAGCCATTAAATGTGCTTCCGGACAAACTCCGCAAATCCTGGAAGTTATACGGGGCATTTCCTCCACCGGTCTCCCCTGACAGAACTTTTCAAATCCACGCAGTTCCGGAATCTGGAGGTATGCATTCGCTACATTTCCTTTATCATTCAAAAATATTTCAATTTTTCCATGACCCTCAAGTCTTGTAATAGGGTCTATAGTTACTTTTTTCATTACATTTTTCTCCCTAATAATGAACTGGGTAAATTAAAACGATAAAATGTACCGACCGGGTCAACAATTTGATTGACAATTTTTTCAATTTCTTCCGGATCATCACTGTCGATTATAGATCCAATGGCCCCAGCCAGTTTACCCCCCATATCCTGAATACCCTCAGCTGGTCCATAGCAGCCTCTGCATCCCAAATTCACCTGGGGGCAAAGTGCACTGCACCCTGCTCTGGTAGCCGGACCATTACATATAATCCCTTGCTCAAGCAAACACTTTTCTGAATCAATATCTTTGGGATCAACCATGTGAGGTCGCTTAAATTCTTTTACTTTTTTCTCATCTGTTTTGGTTCTTTCACATTCATCACAAACTGTTTTTTCATTTATTCCAATCACAGAACCTTTGGGAGGTAGTTTATCTGATAGTACAGCTCCAATAACTGTCCATATTTGTTCAGCCACCGGAGGACAACCAGGCATAAAATAATCAACATCTATAACCTGGCCCAGGGTTCGAACATATGTAAACATTTTAGGAACATTTAATTCACCTTCCTTAACTTTAGTTTTAGTTTGCGGACGATTTTTTTCAGTATTTCCGGTAGAAGGTGATTCCTCATATACATATTTTTGGATATCTTCACTATTGGTCAAATTTCCTAATCCGGGAATACAGCCCTCGGTTGCACAAGAACCATACGCTACCAGCACTTTTGATTTTTTTCTCAAAAGCTCTGCAATATGCAAATTTTCTTCATTCCGAATACATCCATTAAACAGACAAACATCAATTTCATCATCCGGCATAGCTTCAATATCTTTATACTTTGGATCCATTAAGCAGGGGCAGAAAACCAAGTCAACAGCCTTATCTACATCAAGTATCTTTTCTCGGATATCAAGGAAAGCTATTTCGCATCCCCCACAGCTACCTGCCCAGTAAATTGCAAATTTTGGTTTAGCCATTGAAATCTCTCCAAGTTATTAATTATAAAAATATTTATTACCATTTTCCAAAAACAAAAAAACCTGATTGAATACTATAGGCTTCCAATCAGGTATAAGTTTAAATAACATTATTAAAAATAAATGAAAATTTAGTTGAATAAACATTCGTACTTCTGCTTTTTATATAAAATCATTAGAAGTTACTTGATTAAAATCAATGTAATATCTAATGTATTATAAGTCAAGAAAAAAATGTTTATGTTAATCATTAGCCATACTTATAATAAAAAAGGATAATGAAATAAATACTAATGTTATATTTGCCAATTCAACTAATATTTTGTATATTCATATAAAACATAAGAATTTTAAATGGATATACAAAGATTAAAAGGTTTCTACTATAGTGCAAAATTTGGCAGTTTAACCAAAGCTGCTGAAAAAATGAATATTACCCAATCTGCAGTTAGCCAACAGATTTCATCACTTGAAGAGGAACTGAATACAAAACTTTTTCACCGCTATGGGCCTCAGAAAGATTTAACACATGAGGGAAAAATCTTCTATGAATTGATATCTTCGATTATTGAATCCATAGAAGATTTAAAAACAACCTTTGAAGATATGCGGGGCACACAAAAAGGAGTACTGACTTTTGCTGCCACAACCTTTATCATCATGAATACACTACCGGAATTCATTACCAAATTTTCAGAAAAATATCACGAAATTAAATTCAGAATTTTTGAACGTCGCTGGCAGGAAATAATCTCTTTGACCCAATCCGGTGAAATTGATTTTGGTATTACCCCAATTCACAATAACATCCCTGCTAATTTAAAGGTTATTAAGCTGGAGCCTATCGAAAGAATTTTAATCACTTCCAAAGGACATGAATTATCTCAGAAAAAAAATATTACCCTTTATGATATTCAAAAATATCCCATTGTTTCCTATGAAAAAGGATTAATTGCCCGGGAAGAATTAGATGAAGTGTTCAAAAAACACAATTTAAACCCTTATATTATTATGGAAGCAACTAATGCGGAAACCATTAAACAATATGTGGAAAAAGGTATTGGTATCGCAATTATCCCTAAAACTGCAATATACGTTGAACATCAGCTTTTTTTGGAAGTCATTCCTATCAGTCATTTTTTTAATAAAAGCTGTTACGGAATCATACTTAAAAAAGGAAAATATATTACAAACTGGACTAAAAAATTTCTCTCTATGCTAAATCCTGACAGGGAATATGAGATGGAAATTAAATAATATATTTGATTTTAATAAAACTGTTATAGTATCATTAATACATGGAATTGAATGTTCAGAAAATTTCTCCTTAAACTCATTGTATAAACAAAAATATTTTGAATCCTCATATTTATAAATATCGATAAATGAACCTTGAATTATTTCTCCATCTTTTTTGGTAATTTGAATTTGATCATCTTTATACATATCATTTAAAGTTTTTACATTATTTATTTCACTAAGCTCAGGAGTTTTTTTATTACTGTAATGAACAAAAGTTGGTAAGATTATCGAACAATTTAAAAGGAGTATAAAAATTACTAAAGAAATAATTATTAGATTTTTTAAACGTGACATTTGTATAATCTCCAATAACTTATAAATTAGTAGATACCATTTTAAAATATCTTATTGCATATATCACAGTAAATAATACTACCTTTTTACCCAAGGAATGGGAACTACTGCCAAAAAACCAAAATCAGTACTTATTCTCTTATTCTCTAAAAAAATCAAATCGAATGCCCCAAAAATTAATAAACCAAAATCAACCGTAACCATGGGGTGAAATTTTGTTTTATGGGAATTTTTGTAAAACATAAAACCTAAACCTCCACCAAAAAATAGTAAATTGTCGGTAATTGGAGTGCAACCGGCCTGTAATCCAATGAAATTATATTCTTCATAATGGTATTTAGCTCTGCGGAAAAGCGGTGCCTTAAAGCCAAAAGTAATATTGTAATACTTTGTATTACCACCAAAATTGGACGTAGTATTATAATTAGTATTAATACCGAAACTAAATTTAAGACTGATGGTGGGACCTCTGCCAAAATCCCACCCAATTCTCAATCCGGGGCTCACATAAAAGGTATTATCAGATGCTGTACAGTTACTTGATATAATAATAAGAGTGATAAAGAAAAAAAATAATGCTCTGTTCCTGTTCATACAAAAGCACCTATTCGGATTAATTTCTCATTTGAGTTATTTTATATACTGTATTTGATTATTACTGTAACCCACCTCCTGGAACACCAAATATAGCAATCAGAATAATAAAACCAAGATAGGATATAATACCTGTAATCAAAACTGTATTAATTATTTTTCGACCTGTAGATGACTCTTCAATAATAAATATTTTTTTAATATCATAAATGGAAACTTCTTGTCGTTTTCCTGATTCATCATAACCAACGATTTTTTCAGTAAATATTTCAAATTTTTTTAATTGTAATTCTGACCCATTTTTCAATAAAATTTCAATTTCACTCTTTTGTTTTCCTTTAATTGGTTTAATATCTGTTACTTGATAACGAAAAGTTCCTCCACATTCAAAAAATAAAATTATAATTATATAAAAAAATAACTCTATTATTATTTTTATGGTTTTAGAAATTTTCATATTACCTCGATGGATAAAGAAATTAATTTAATCTGCTTTAATATCTAACCATAACAATTATTCTAATAATTATCAAATGCTCCTTTACATGAATCAACTCCTGATCTACTTAAAAGCTTTTTGGCCTTCACTGGTTAAACCTATAATTTCATTTACATCCCCCCATAAGTTGCTCTGAGAGTCTATTCAATACCAAATCCATTTTTTTCTAAGGGAATAGGGAAAAGACCCAAAATACCAAAATCAGCATGAACTTTATTTTGTTTTAGTAAAAAAATATCAATTGTCGGAAAAGCTACAAAAAGAATAGTACCCTCAACTGTTGCAATTGGACGCAAATATATTAATTTTTCTTCACGAAAAAAAGCTACCCCTATCCCACCTCCAATTCCAATTGCACTAGATGGCAAGAAAGGTTGATAACCAGCTTTCAATTGTAAGGAACAATATGAATCGTATGTGGCATCTTTAGTTCTAATAATAAAATTTTTTATTCCTAAAGTTATATTTAAATATTTAAGATTGTGATTTTTATCATCATCCAAGTCTATACTGATACCTAAAGCCAATTGTGGACAAATAGTTAAGCCTCCTCCAAATTCCCAACCTATCCTCAACCCAGGACTTATATAAAACGTATTATCAGATGCTGTACAGTTGTTTGAGATAACAAGGATAATAATGAAAAATACACATAAGCCTTTGTTCCTATACATATCCGAACTCCTGTTACTCGCTGGTTAAAGTGTTATTCATCGTTGCCGTTTATTTAATATGTATCCTTTGTAAGTGTAGGGTACCTTACCGAAAGTTAGAATATTATTGTAAACCTGCCCCAATTGAAGCACCAATGTAGGTAATGGCACAAAATACTAAAAAAGAATCTATGCTTTCTCATTTGTTTTATTTGCGCTGCTGGCACTGAGGGCAATAGTAGGATGCTCGAC
>JAWODZ010000037.1:0-2783 GCA_046483025.1 bacterium | reverse complement strand
GATTTGTTTCTTTTTGATCTGAAATTAATGGATGATCAGGAACACAAAAAATATACTGGGGTTGATTTTCAGCCTATTAAAGATAATTTGATTTTTTTATCCAATCAGAACAGTGTAATAAGTATTCGTATTCCTGTTATTCCCGGAATTACTGATACTAAGGTCAATCTGGATAAAATGATACAATTTATTTCTCAGCTTGAAAATATTACTAAAGTTAGTCTCCTGCCCTTAAATCATCTGGGAGATAAAAAATATGATGATTTGGGTAAAAAAAACACAATAAAAAACACACCCTCTCCTTCTGATGAAAGAATGGAACAGATTCAACAACAATTTCAAGACAGTGGTTTTGAAACAGAGATTGGAGGATAACAGCATGAATAATCGCATTAAAAAACTAAGAGAACAGAGTCTGAATGCCACAGAAAAAATTTCTTCAGAAAGGGCCCGGTTAATTACTGAGTTTTATAAGTCAAGAATTCCTGATAAAGTCTCAACTCCTGTAGCCAGGGCAATGTCATTTAAATATATACTTGAAAACAAAGAAATTCCCCTTAATGATAATGAACTGATCATAGGTGAAAAGGGACCTGAGCCCAAGGCAACCCCCACCTACCCTGAAATCTGTGTACACAGCATTGATGATCTGCAGACGCTTGACACCAGAGAAAAAATATCCTTTAACCTATCTGGGGATACCAGAGAACTGTATTCTGAAGAAATCATTCCTTTCTGGAAATCCAGAGCAATCCGGGACAGGATCTTTCAGCAGGTAGACAAAGAATGGATTGATGCCTATGAGGCTGGCGTATATACTGAATTTCAGGAACAGCGAGCCCCCGGCCACACAGTAGCCGGCAGGAACATTTTTCACAAGGGCATGGCTGATTTTATTCAGGAAATCCGGCAGTCGATTGACAGACTTGATTTTTATACAGATCCGGAAGCGTATGACAAGCGGGAACAATTAAAAGCGATGCACATAGCCTGTGAAGCCTTGATCGCCTATGCTCATCGCTATGCTGACAAAGCTGATTCTCTAGCAAAAAAAGAATCAGATTCAGTAAGAAAAGAAGAATTGGAAGAAATTGCAGAAATCTGCAGAACAGTACCGGAACATGCTCCGAGAACATTCCGGCAGGCACTTCAGCACTACTGGTTTATACATCTGGGAGTGACCACAGAACTGAACACCTGGGATTCGTTTAATCCCGGGCGTCTGGATCAAAACCTCTATCTTTTTTACAAGAAAGAGACAGAAAAAGGGACGCTTACCAAAGAAAAAGCCAAGGAACTGCTGCAGGCATTCTGGGTAAAGTTCAATAATCAGCCTGCTCCCCCCAAAGTAGGGGTCACAGCTCAGGAAAGTGCCACCTATACAGATTTCTGTCTGATAAATCTGGGCGGAGTTAAAGAAGACGGGTCTGATGCAGTTAATGAACTTAGCTATCTCATTTTGGATGTTATTGAAGAAATGCGTATTCTGCAGCCCAGTTCCATGGTGCAGATAAGCAGAAAAAATCCGGACCGTTTTTTAAAAAGAGCATTGAAAATAGTAAAATCCGGATTCGGACAGCCTTCCATATTCAATACAGATGAGATCATTCAGGAATTAACCAGACAGGGCAAATCCATCATTGATGCCAGAAACGGAGGTTCATCCGGATGTGTGGAAACCGGTGCTTTTGGCAAGGAAAGCTATATCCTGACCGGGTATTTTAATCTGGTGAAAGTATTAGAGATCACTCTGAATAACGGGACCGATCCCCGCACTGGAAAACGCATAGGAATTCAAACCGGTGATCCGGCTGCCTTTAACTCTTTTGAGGAATTATTTGATGCTTTCCGGAAACAGCTCAATTATTTTATTGATATTAAAATAAAGGGAAATATAATCATTGAACGAATGTGGGCAAACATCCTGCCTGCTCCTTTCCTGTCAGTTATTATCGATGATTGTATTGAAAACGGCAAGGATTACAATGCCGGAGGCGCCCGGTACAATACAGCTTATATCCAGGGTGTTGGCATGGGAACAATTACTGATTGTTTTACCTCTTTAAAATATCATATATTTGATCATAAAACGTTAAGCATGAAAGAATTGTTAAAAATTCTGGACAATAATTTTGAAGGATATGAAGAGATAAGAGAAAAATTTGTCTCTTACACTCCCAAATACGGTAACGATGATGATACTGCAGATGTACATCTGAAACAGGTATTTGAAGAATTTTTCCAATCTGTGGAAGACCGGCCAACCACCAAGGGAGGACAATTCAGAATCAATCTGCTTCCTACCACCTGTCATGTCTATTTTGGCAGTGTTATTGGTGCCACTCCTGATGGCAGAAGAGCCGGACTTCCCCTCTCCGAAGGAATTTCACCGGTTCAGGGCGCAGACCGGAACGGACCCACCGCTGTATTGAAATCAGCAGCTAAAATTGATCATGTTCGTACAGGTGGCACATTGTTAAATCAAAAATTTACCCCCCAGCTGCTTGCTGATGAACAGGATCTGGATAAAATGGTGCATCTCATCCGTTCCTACTTCAAGATGGATGGACATCATATACAATTCAATGTAGTGACTGCAGATACATTACGAAAAGCTCGGAAAGACCCCGAACAATACCGGGACCTGATCGTCAGAGTAGCCGGATACAGTGACTATTTTGTAGATCTGGGAGCAGAACTGCAGTGACCACCACTGCCTGTGGAGTATCTACAGATGTCGGTACTTCTGCCCCTTATGTTGCCTTTGGTACACTGCAGATTTC
>JAWODZ010000009.1:0-6376 GCA_046483025.1 bacterium | reverse complement strand
AGCCCTGGTTTTAGTCCGCCCAGGGGCACAGCCCCAGGGCGATCTGATACTAGTAAGGTAACCAGGGCATAGCCCTGGTTTTAGTCCGCCCAGGGGCACAGCCCCAGGGCGATCTGATACTAGTAAGGTAACCAGGGCATAGCCCTGGTTTTAGTCCGCCCAGGGGCACAGCCCCAAAAAAGAATTAAGATATAATTCCCCGTTTCCCCTTTTCTCATAAGCGGTCTGCCGTAAGCGGTCCGCGGTCATTTTAGAACTACTTAAGTTTAAAATCCAAAAAAAAAATTTAATTATATAACATACGAATGTCTCGTAAAACAATTCACACAATCCTGCGTCATTTTCTCTATTTCATCCTCCTGGAGATATTCATCCTGTTCATATACGGACTTGCTGCCGGGAGTTGGCTTACGGTTCGGGATATAGTGAACAAAGCAGATGCAGTGTGGGTGTTGGGAGGTGACAGTGTGGATTTTCACCGGACCAGACACGGGAAGGAACTTTTTGAACAGGGAGTGGCTGATACGGTTCTGTTTACCGGAGCGGGAAAGGATCTGCAACTGATTTTGCACCAGGCCCGGGAATGGGGTGTTCCGGCCTCTCAGTATGTTGCCTTTGACAGCTGCCGGAGCACGGTTGATGAGGCTAAGGCTGTTAAAAGCTTTGTTGAAAAGTATGCTATTAATTCGATTGTATTTGTTACAGACATATACCACACCCGCAGAGCAAAAAATACTTTTGAAAAATATCTCCCCGATGTAATAATTTACTCCAGCCCGGCCCGGAATTCAAATTATAATGAAAAATACTGGTGGAAGACGGAGGAAGGATTTGTGGCGGTGTTTATGGAGACGTTGAAGGTGGTGTATTATTTGTTTGCGCATAGGGTTTGTCCTTTTTGAGGAATAGCGCTTTAGAATGAGAGTGAACCGCAGTATCGGTGTGGTGTTGGGTAGTTTGTTGTCAGGGAGCAGGGCGCGATCTTGTAGTATACAGTTCGCTACAATTTTATCAAAGCTGATGTCAGGTTATAACCAACAAAGGATAAATAAACATTATGAGTATAAAACATGAATTTCGGAAACTTCTTTGGAGAGTCGGGTATGATATTTCCAGATTTGGCCCAGTGTCTCACCCGCTAGCGCGAAGGAAACAGTTATTGGCTTCCTATGATACAGAATTAAATCTCACACAGAGACACCAAGACACAGAGAAACTATAAGGAGTTAATTTTATTATTTTATTGGTTGTGTCTTTGTGTGATGCATAGATAATATATCGTTAAAAAATGGGGAAATGCCTGGTTCAATGATCTGTAATCCTGAAATATTTATCCTAAAACTTGATCGTTTCTACAAACCGGAGTTCAAAGTGTCAATGGGCAGAGGTCTGTGGTCATTTTTTAGAGCTTCATGGTTTTAGAAACAATTTCAAGATATAATAAGTCTGAAAGAGTTACATCTTACAAAAAAATAGGAGGTAAAGGAAATGAAGACATTAAAAATGTTGCAGAGTGTTTTATTAATTGTAGGGGCAGTGGTATTTTTATTGGGTGTTTTAACTGCATTGAGTGTTTTTCCCAAAGGAGTGTTTTTAGTAACAGTTGGCGGCTTACATCGGGTGGCTGACACCTGTATCCTGTTTTCCATTGCATTGGGACTCCTGTTTGTTGTAATGAGCAAGAAGTGATGCAGGAGGTGATTGCAGCAGAGCTTGAGAGTGTCAGAGGATAGTTGTTTGAGATCAGCAGGTTGCTGTTAAAAGAGAAACAGAGTATGGGGTGACGGAGTATCGGAGAGATGTAGTATTGGGTAGTTAATTGTCAGGGACCAGAGCGATCTGGGAGATGTTGAAGAATGTGTATTATTTGGTTGCATATGGAGTGTGTTAGATTGAGTAATTTGTGGTTAGTTGTTATTAGTGAGAAAGAAACGGAGAAACGGTGTATCGGAGAATTTGAGAGTGAGTGTGATTGATTGCTAAAATATGGGAACAGAGAAATTTTAAAGAGTATTTATGAAAAAAGCATTAATAAAAACGTATCGGGATTTGGAAGTGTATCAGATGTCTTTGAGAGAAGCAGTGAGAATTTTTGAATTAACAAAAAAATTTCCTGCCGATGAAAAGTTTTCATTAACTGATCAAATTAGAAAATCCTCTCGTTCTGTGTGTGCGAATTTAGCAGAAGCATGGAGGAAGCGACGCTATAAAGCAGCTTTCATTAGTAAACCAAGTGATTCGGAAGCAGAAGGTGCTGAGACACAAGTGTGGGCTGAAATGGTATGTGAGATGGGGTATTGGGAAAAAGCAATTTTTAAAAATATTGATGATCATTATGATAGAGTAATAGGGAAATTAGTACGAATGATTGATTACCCAGAGCCCTGGTTAATTAAAAAAAATAATTAGTTAGCAAACATTCTCCGTTTCTCCGGTTCTCCGTTTCCCCCTTTCTATAATCGGTCAGCGGTCAAAATTAAAAAAAATGAAAAACAAACAAAAAACACGCCTATACCTCTCCCCTCCCCACATGTCCGGCGAGGAAATGAAATACCTGCGCAACGCCTTTGACTCCAACTGGATTGCGCCGCTGGGTCCGCATGTGGATGGTTTTGAAAAGGAGTTTGCGGAACTGCATAGCATGCAGGGAACAGAGGCGGCAGCAGTGGTGAACGGTACTGCAGCACTGCATCTGATCCTGCGCATATTAGATGTGGGTCCGGGAGATAAGGTCTTTTGTTCGGACTTTACCTTTTTTGCCAGTGTTACTCCAGTTGTGTATCAGGGGGCAGAACCGGTGTTTATTGATAGTGAGCTTCGGAGCTGGAATATGGATCCTGATATTCTGGAAAGGGAGCTGAAAAAAGCAGCTGATCGCTCCGAACTTCCCAAGGCAGTGATCGTGGTGCACCTGTACGGTCAGAGTGCAGACATGGATCCCATTCTTTCTGTATGTGAGAAATATGAGGTTCCGGTGATCGAGGATGCGGCTGAAGCGCTTGGTGCCAAGTACAGGATGAGTCTGGTGGGTACCATGGGAGAGGCCAGCATTTTTTCCTTTAACGGCAATAAGATCATTACCAATTCCGCCGGGGGTATGATCCTGTCCCGTGACAGAAACCTGATTTCCAGATCACGGTTTCTGGCTACCCAGGCCCGGGATCCGGCGCCGCATTACCAGCATTCGGAAATAGGGTTCAATTACCGAATGAGCAATCTGCTGGCAGCAGTGGGGCGGGCTCAGCTGAAAGTGCTCTCTTCCCGTATAGAAAAAAGACGAGAGATTTTTACTGCCTATCAGCAGCGTCTGGCTGACGTGCCGGGGATAGTTTTTATGCCGGAACCGGAATGGTCCCGGGGCAACCGCTGGCTGACCTGTATTACTGTGGATCCGGATAAGTTCGGTGCTGACAGAGAAGATATTCGTCAGGCTCTGGAAAAAGAGAATATTGAATCCCGCCCCCTGTGGAAGCCCATGCATCTGCAGCCGGTGTTTCAGAACTATCAGTATGCAGGAGGCAGCATTGGGGAAGAACTTTTTGAGAAAGGCCTGTGCCTGCCCAGCGGTACTGCCATGAAAGATGAGGATCTGGAACGGGTGTGTGGGGTGATCAGGTCAGTGTCTTTTGTAACCTGAACGTCTTAGGCAGATCTTTTGATATATATAAGCAGTAATTGACCGCAGACCGCGATAGTGATGTGAATGTTTGGGCATTAGAGAGTGGTTGTTTGTGACAGATGATGAATCATCATTGAGCTAAGGGTAACGGAGTATCGGAGAAAGGTTAGCGTTTCTACATCAGTTTAACGGAATATGGAGAAGGGAGAAAAGGAGAATGGAAGGGTATTGGTTATGAGGTATATGGTATATGGAGTAATCATTAATAAACACAAATTTGTCAGTTAATATTTGTCAAATTTGTTATAAATATGTCAAGTTGAATATTTAGATATTTAGTGTGAGTTTTATCCCCTTCACCTCCGACCCAAGTTGTACTTGGGTCGGAAATAATATTCAAAGCTTTGCTTTGAGTTTCAATGCATTCCCAGTCAATGACTGAGAATGAAGGAGATAAATATTAAACAAATCCGTGTCAATCCGTGTTTATCCGTGGCTGATCATTGTTCATTGTTTATTGTTCATTGTTTGGAATTTGTTTATTGTGATTTTCTGGTTCTTCACCTCCGACCCAAGTTGTACTTGGGTCGGAAATAATATTCAAAGCTTTGCTTTGAAGAAGGCATTGCCTTCTGACCTATTAGAAATGCACGAAGAAAACGAAGAAAAATATAAAAGTTAAAACCTTCCCTTGCATAAAGGAAAATTTATCATTAAATTATCCCTATGAACAAGGAAACATTTACATACATCATTCGTGATTTTCATGAGCGTAACCTACCTGAAATCAAACCACGTTCTATAGAATTACCTACTGAATCCAATAAAATTATTTCTTTGGTGGGTATCCGCAGAAGCGGGAAAACATATTTACTATTTTACACCATAGAAAAATTACTGTCTCAAGGGATTGATAAGGAGAACATCATATATATTAATATGGAAGATGACAGACTATTCCCGTTATATGTTAAGGATATGGATCTGTTATTAACATCTTACTATGAACTGTATCCGGAAAAAATAAATGAAAAAAAATATATTTTTTTTGATGAGATCCAGAATGTAGATAACTGGGAAAAATATATACGTCGTATATATGATACTGAAAATGTTCAGATATTTATTACTGGTTCATCTTCAAAAATGGTATCTCAGGAAATTTCCAGCAGTCTCCGGGGACGCAGTATATCATATGAAGTATTTCCTCTCTCTTTCAGTGAATTTTTACAATTTAAAAATATTGAGGTGCGATATGTATCAACTAAATCAGAAGCACACATAGCATATGAATTGAATGAATATATACATACCGGTGGATTTCCAGAAATTGTTGAGTCGGATAAGACAATCAGAGAAAAGATATGGAAAGAATATGTTGATTTATTGCTTTATAAGGATCTTATTGAATATTATGGAATAGGAAATCAGTTTTTATTAAAAACCCTGATGAAGTATTGTCTGAGCCATCCCGGCTCTCTGTTAAGTATTAATAAATTATACAATGATTTCAGATCTCAGGGGATTGAATTATCAAAAAATACATTATATGAATATCTGGAAGCAATGGAAAATGCTTTTATTATGTTTAAAATTCCAAAGTATGACAAATCTTTGAGAAAACAGGCTCAGAATCCTAAAAAAATATACAGTATTGATACCGGATTACTGAATATGTTTATTCCAGATCCTATGGTTGATATAGGGAAGAAGATAGAGAACATACTATATCTTCATATCAGAAGAAAAAATTATAATGTATATTATTTAAAAAATAAAAACGAAGTTGATTTTCTTGCTGAAACACAGACGGGTATGCAGCTCATAAATGTATGTCAGAGTATTGCAGAAACAAAGACCTATGAAAGGGAAATCAAAGGTCTGGTAATGGGGTTAAAGCGATTTCCAAAGGCTCAGGCATTACTCATTGTCAATAAAACATCAAATGTAAATATTCCGGAAAATGTAAAATTGATACCTTTATGGAAATTTTTGCTGAACTGATTGTGAATAGTCAGAATGTAAGAACTTGAGAGCTTTAGAATGTCAACATTCAGAGATCAGTTGTCAGCCAGAAAAGACCGCAGACCGCGGACGGCGGACAGCGATTTGACCTGCGGCCAACAACAATAAATATGTCAAGTTGAATATTTTGATATTTAGTGTGAGTTTTATCCCCCCTTTTTTTTCAAAAGAGAGGGGGATTATAGGGAGTGAGTTTTAAAATTTTCATGTCCATCATGGTAAAACTGCGATGACAATTTGCCGCAGGGGCCGGAGCCCCTGCGGAGCACAAAACGTGAGTAAGTTAGCGTGTAGAAGCCAGAGGCCAGTTCATTTCTCGTTCCCAGCCATTGGCTGGGAATGCATTCAGATCGGCATTGCCGATCGATTTGAAGCCAGGGCGATCTGTGAAGGGAAGGGTATTGGGTATGAGGTATATGGTATAGGGTATATGGATGACATTCAATAATAATAAAAAAATTTGTTTATATCCGTGAGAATCCGTGTCAATCTGTGGCTGAAAAAAAATAAAGAATGAACTATGAAATTACATTTACAAAAATATAGTCCGGCAGTTTTGATTGTATTTATGCTTGCCGGTCTGCAGTCCACAGTACAGGCGCAGTCCTGGCCCTTTCGCTATGACCGGTGGGAGAACCGTGTGGTACGGTATCTGGCCCTGAGCCGGGGCGGTGCTGGTCTCAGACTGACTGAAATGCCCTATACAAATCAGGATTTAAACCTCATCCATGA
>JAWODZ010000200.1:0-4490 GCA_046483025.1 bacterium | reverse complement strand
GTTACTTTTTTTTAAAAAAAAGTAACCAAAAACGCAAATATCCAGATGCCGGATAGCCCCTCTGCCCCACCGATATTACATTTGTTCATAATTTATTCTAACGTTCTCAGGTTCTCAAGTTCTGTTTTTCTCCCATACTCACATACCCTGATACACTGTCAATATTAAATATAATATTATATAATTTACTCTTTATAGCTCCGTGCCCTGGTGGTGTTTCATCCATCCTCCTTTCCTCCCTTTGTATGCTTCGGAGTAAAATAATAGTTTTAATCTGCTTAATACTTGAATAAAGAAAATTTTTTTATTACATTTAAAAAATACATCTGAAGTATTCATCATGAAATTTCATAACGGCATACAATCTATTAATGAATTTTCTATTCTTTTATCTGAAGAACAGTCAAAGATATGGGGGGAGACAGAAAAGACCGCGGACCGCAGACGGCAGACCGTATAAATAGCAACGAACAAAACGAACTTCAATAATGCATAATGTATAATGAAATGAAGAATTAAGAATTAGGAATTAAGAATGAACAACGATAAATGTTTATCTGCGATTCTGACACTTAAGCATGACAGAAAAAAGGCCACGAAGATCTTTTCCATTCTCCTTTTTCCATCTTCCTCTTCTCCCTTCTTCTCTTCGTGATCTTCGTGTGTTTCGTGGTAAAATAAAAAATCCTGTAAATCCTGTCAGAAAAAGTGGTATTATGACCAACTATATATACAAAGCAACCAGCCTGGATGGTTTTATTGCCGATAAACACGGGGGCATTGACTGGCTCACCGAGATACCCAATCCCGATAAAAGCGATTACGGGTTTGCCGAGTTCATGGATCTGATCGATGCTGTGGTACTGGGCAGAAAGACCTTTGAACAGGTGCTGTCCTTTGGCCAGTGGCCCTATACCAAGCCGGTCTTTGTGGTAAGCAGTTCCCTGCAGAAACTGCCGGACCATCTGGCAGGCAAGGCTGAGATTATCAAAGGAGAGCCTGAGGAGATTGTGGACCAGCTCCACCTGATGGGCTTTAATGATCTCTACATCGACGGCGGCCGTACTATTCAAAATTTCCTGCAGGCAGATCTCATAGACACCATGATCATCACCTCCATTCCGGTGCTTCTGGGTGAGGGAATTTCTCTTTTTGGCTCCCTGGACCAGCGGCGCTGGTTTCGGTTGAAGAAGTCTGAGGTGTTGGAGGGGGTGTATGTGAAGAGCTGGTTTGAGAGGGTGAGGTAAAATGACTAAAAGAAAAAACAACAAGACAAAAGAAGAACCACTGGAAAAACAACTCTGGAAAGCTGCGGATAAATTACGTAAGAATATAGACGCAGCGGAATACAAACATATAGTTCTTGGCTTGATCTTCCTGAAATATATATCCGATGCCTTTGAAGAATTGCACAGTAAACTCCTGAAAGGTGAAGGGGATTATGCCGGGGCTGATCCTGAGGACAAGGATGAATACAAGGCCGAGAATGTATTCTTTGTACCGCCTTCTGCCCGCTGGTCATTTCTCACCAATCATGCCAAACAGCCTAATATTGGAAAGATTGTGGATGAGGCTATGGATGTAATTGAGCGGGAGAATGTATCCCTCAAAGGTGTACTCCCCAAGGTGTACGCCCGTGGAAACCTGGATCCCACAAACCTGGGCGGTTTGATTGATTTGATTGGCAATATTGCCCTGGGTGAAGCAAAACAACGCAGTGCTGATGTGCTGGGGCGGACCTTTGAGTATTTTTTAGGTGAGTTTGCCCTGGCTGAAGGCAAGAAGGGCGGACAGTTTTATACACCCCGAAGTGTGGTTGAATTACTGGTGGAAATGCTTGAGCCCTACAAAGGCCGTGTGTTCGATCCCTGCTGCGGTTCGGGTGGTATGTTTGTACAGTCAGAGAAATTCGTATTGCAGCATCAGGGACGAGTGAATGATATTTCCATTTACGGTCAGGAGAGCAATCAGACCACCTGGCGGCTGGCCAAGATGAACCTGGCCATTCGGGGGATTGACAGCACCCAGGTGAAGTGGAATAATGAAGGTTCTTTCTTAAATGATGCCCACAAGGATTTGAAAGCGGATTTTGTCATTGCCAATCCTCCTTTTAATGACAGTGACTGGAGTGGTGACCTGCTGAGAAAAGACGGCCGCTGGAAACATGGCGTGCCTCCAGCCGGGAATGCCAATTATGCCTGGATACAGCACTTTCTCTATCATTTACACCCTACCAAAGGGATTGCCGGATTTGTATTAGCCAAGGGATCTTTGACTACCAAAACCTCCGGTGAGGGGGATATTCGCACATCTTTGATAGAAGCACGGCTTGTGGATTGCATTGTGAACTTGCCTGCCAAACTGTTTCTTAATACCCAAATTCCTGCCAGTCTCTGGTTTTTGAGCCGTCACAAGGCCAATGGCGGCACACGAAACCGTACGGATGAAATTCTTTTCATCGATGCCCGGAATGAAGGTCATTTGATCAATCGCAGAACCCGGGTACTCACCAGGGAAGATATTCAGAAGATTTCGGAAACCTATCATAACTGGAAAAAGGCCGATGGAAAATATGAAGACATTAAGGGATTCTGTAATTCTGCTTCATTAGACCGAGTGCGTGAGCTGGATTATGTACTGACGCCTGGTCGATATGTGGGACTTCCTGAAGAGGAGGATGATTTTGATTTCAAAGAACGGTTTACCAAACTGAAAGCGGAGTTTGAGGAGCAGTTGAAAGAAGAGAAGATACTCAATCGCAAGATTTTAAATAATTTATCTAAAATAAAGGTTGATTAACATGACTTTTAATAGAGAACAGCCCTATAATGATTTACCGCCTTTGTTTCCTGACAAGAGTCATTGGGAAACCGTTGATGTATATAAACAATTGAGTAATGCACACAGGGCTCTGGCTGAACTGAAAGGGCGGTTATCTGCTATTCCCAATCAGAAGATTTTCATAAATACATTAACTTTACAAGAGGCAAAAGATAGCTCATCCATTGAAAATGTGTTTACCACCAATGACAAATTATTCAAGGCTTTTACCTCCCCTAATGTTTCAGATCCTCATACAACAGAGGTGTTGAGATACGGCATTTCGCTTGTAAGTGCATTTGAAATGATTAAAAAGAAACCGGAATTTACAATCGATTTAATTGAAAAGATCTACCGGGAAATCAAAGATGAGACGGATGGAATCAGAGATCATCAGGTCCGGGTTGGCAATGCCTTCAAAACAACCTATACGCCGCCATGTTGTAAAACGGTTTTAGTAAAGAAAATGGCCAATTGGTTTAAATATTCCAATGGCGACCATCCCATTGATCCTCTGGTCAAGCTTGCTGTCCTGCATTATCAATTTGAGGCTATTCACCCCTTTAGAGATGGGAACGGCAGGGCTGGCAGGGTTTTAAACGTTCTGTATCTCACCGCACAGCATTTGATAGACGAGCCTGTTTTGTATTTATCAAAATATATCAATGAGTATAAAACGAAATACTATAAACACTTACAGAATGTCACTGAAAAAGGAGATTGGGAGACCTGGATTATTTATATGCTCAAAGCGGTAGAAGAGACTGCCGGCTACACACTGGACAAGGTATTGGCAATCATCTCTTTGTTTGATGATGTGAAAGAGAAAGTTCAACGCAGCGCTTCTGATATTTACAGCTATGAATTGATTGAGGTGATCTTTACTCAGGTCTACTCAAAATATGCCTTTCTTGAAGAGAGGAAAATCGCCTCCAGAAATACAGCAAGCAAATATTTAAACCGGCTGGTTGATTTAGGAATTCTGGAAAAGGAAAAGATCAGGAATGAGTTCATTTTTAAAAATGTGGCTCTGTATGATTTATTTAAAAATGATTGATTTGTATTTGAACCTTTTGGATCAAGTTGCAGGGCTTCGCTCAAAATGCCTTAATGATTGTGCATACCATAATAACTATGCATAATGATTGTGCAAAGATATTCGAATATGCACAATTTATTTAATATTTTGTGCATATTCTTGATACATTGCACAGTGTTTGGGCATAGCAAGGGTAGTGCGTATAAGATGATGTTGTTATAGTGCATTGTGATCTGGGGTGTGACTATATAAAAAAAGTGTGGGATCACAAGCTCGTTTGTCAGGGCAGAGATTGTAAACAGACATGGAATCCATTGAATTTGATGGATTTGGAAACGAAGTTAAAAGCGGAGTTTGAGGAGTAGTTGAAGGAAGAGAAACGGTTGAATAAGCAGATTTTGGAGAATTTGAATAAAATAAAGATGGATTGATTTTTATGGTCGCAAGTTGCGACCATAAAAAGTATAGATTAAATTTTGTGTTATTAAAATGAACTTGAAGTCGTAAAATACGGCATCAAAATTGGATATCACAAATTGTGACATCAAAGAAAACTAATGTAAATCATAAAAAATGTGATATATAAAAGAATGGTATAAATTTATGAGTGATATGAAATTAATAAAAAGAG
>JAWODZ010000186.1:0-2780 GCA_046483025.1 bacterium | reverse complement strand
CACGATGGTCAAATTCCAGACCATTCATCTCAGCACGAAGGATATGATAGTCGACCTGCTGAGAAATAGGCCATCCACTTGTATCAATTGCCACTAACCGTTTCTGATATACTTTTAACTCTTGCAACTGCTTCTGCATGGCCTCAGCTGTATAATCAGGAACTCCATTTATAATATTCGGTTTCACAAATTCGTGAAACTCTCTAAAAAGAGACACAAGATCGGCATAATCCCCTTTACTTTCTTTTTCTTTTCCCTGACAAGGAATCATCATAATCATACCTAATATCGCCAACAATATATTTTTTATTATATTCATAATGATTTACATCCTACTCATTATTTTATTTAATAAATTAATTATATAAAACTATGTACTTCTATTTTATTATAATATTTTCCTTATCCGTAATTTCCTTTTTAATAATTTGACCTTGTAACTTTTCGTAACACTATCTAATTACCATAATTGTTTGATTTCATTACTCAGGCCTGTCATCTCCCATCTAGTCAATGTAATGGGAATCTGACCTGCTGCCAGAAATTCATCCATGAATTGACATAAGATAAACTTATCTCCAAGCTGAGAGGCCCGATCCGACAGAAATTTTTCGAGCTGAACTTTTCCCATAATATAACTTATCCCATAAGCCGGCTGACATAGATAGAGTTCCAGATCACCCCAAAGAAGATCACTATCAGCTTTGGCCCAGCCATAGGGTGTCTTTTCTGCACAAAATTCAAGTGCTTCCTGAAAAGAAAGCTGGTTAGAGTGCATTTTTAGATCAGCAATGGCTCGAACCGCACGAAAAATACGCAACATATAGATGATTTCTCTTGATCGAGGTCGTTTGTCAAAAAGACCTGCATGCATTAAGATCTCTTCGATACCTGTAGCGAATCCTTCATTACGAAAAGCATCAATAAATAGATAACGACGATCATAAATATGAAATTCGACTCCTCTGATCGGATGATAATTACGCTTATGCCTTTTCGCATCCAACCTGTGACCAACAAAATCATGAGGCATAAGGGGCAGAGGATCTCTTATCTGACACTCTTGAAAAAAATCATAAGGTTTTTCAGGCAACTTGAAAGAAGTTAAGGGCTCAAGAACCATATAGTCAGGCACAGTGAGAATTTTTTCTTTTTTCAGAAAATTCAGTAAATACTCCTGAGAATCGTTGAATCGTTTTATATATTCCTGGCTGGAGGATGCAGGTTCTGAAGGGGGAATATTTCGGTTTCTGTTTCTCTCCAGTTGCAGGATAGCCATTGCCTGTTGATACTCCCGCTGGATGATATCCATAGACTCCTCCCAGGTATAAGGAAAAAGTTGGACATTCTTCAAGTACCAGTTATAATTATCGATTCCGATACCAGCCGTTGCCGTCATTTTACTCCGGTTATGTTTGAGCCAAGCACGAAAGTCATCCATTGTAGCCAGAGCTCTTTTTGCATCAGGTATCAGATCCGAATGATGCTTGGATAGTTTTTCAATAAAATTTTGAAAAATCTTACTATCTCTTTCGTTCCTCTTAATTGCTAAAATCACCAAGTCTGAAGCAGCCTCGGTAAGATTTTCCTTTGCCTGCTCAAAAATTTTAGGGACAGCTTGAAGCTTAACCTGGAAATCTTCAACTTTATCTTCAGTAAGAGGAAGATCCGGGATTTTAAAAGCGCCGTACATATTTTGTTCAAAACGAGGGATAATACTGTAAAAACCTGGGTCTCTGGACCAGGGGCGGAGTACGCGGTGGTTAAATTCCAGACCATTCATCTCCGCCCGAACAATATGAAAATCAACCTGCTCAGAAAGAGACCATCCGCTCGTATCTATCGCCATCAAACGCTTCTGAAAGGTCTTCAATTCTTCCCACTGCTTCTGCATGGCCTTAGCCGAATAATCGGGAACGCCGTCTTTAATCTCCGGTTTAACAAATGCACGAAATTCTTTAAAGAGAGAAACGAGTTCCGCATAATCGGTTTTACTTTCCTTTCCCGGACAAGGCATTATCATAAAAGTTAAAAATACAGCCAAAAATACATTTTTTACCATTTTCATTATAGTTAACACCCTCCGAATTATTTGTTCAATAAATAACATTTCTGAATATAGTGTTTAGCAAAATTTATTTCCAGAGCACCGGAAATACAGTAATCCTGAGACGGGCAGCACCATAAGGTATCAAAGTCAATTCTTCTAATGGTTCATTGGTTACCGTATGTTCAGGAGGCAGTCCTGCCCGAAGACCATTTTTCAATTTGCGTTGTGGTATACTGCTGTTACTATCTTTCATTTTCCAGTCCGGCACTTTTCGTCCTTTGACTTTCAAGGCAACAGGAATTTGTTCCTGGTCGAAAATATAATTTTTCACAGCACGCTTCTGGAGTTTGAACGATTTCTCGGGACAGTCCTGATCAATTTCCAATGCATAATTCCATGGCGATTCCGGATAAAGCTCCCAGTCCGCACACCAGCTGGTTTTGCCTTCGAAATCATCCTCCCAATCCTTCAGTTTTCTCCATTCCTCTTTGATGTAAAGCGAATAAACCAGCGGCCCCTTTTGCACTGCAACCGCATTATTCTTCTGAGGAACTAGTTTTAAAGGCATCGGCACTTTTACCTCAACGGTATCACCGTTTTTCCATTCCTTTTCGATCTTTACGTACTGCCCCGGTTCCGGTGAATTGGTGCTTCCATCAGATTTTGTTATAGTTGCATCTACGGTCCACTGTGGAATTCTGACATATAAAGGAAAAACAACCGGATTTTC
>JAWODZ010000144.1:0-51614 GCA_046483025.1 bacterium | reverse complement strand
GACCAGGAATTTGACTTTGACGGAGCCATTGATGTAAATCTGACCGATGATCAGAGTGAATCCAGGACCGTGGCCCCTGGCACCACTTCGTTGACACTGTAGGTGCCAGGGGCCACGGTCCTGGATTCACTCTGATCATCGGTCAGATTTACATCAATGGCTCCGTCAAAGTCAAATTCCTGGTCTGAGCCGTCCGGATCAGTCTGTTTTTCGATGATGATCTGAGCATCCTGTCTATTGTAAAACACTGCCTTTACGGTCTCGCCTGCCTGTACATCAAAAGTCACGGAACCGTCTGCAACGTTCTTGGTGCTGTTGCCATTGGGATCAGTGATCTCTATGTCAGTCAGGGTCCAGCCTGAAGGCACTACTTCGTTGACTGTGTAGGTACCGGGGATAACGAACTTGGAAGATGTTTGACCATCTGTCAAGCTAACATCAATCTCTCCATCAAAATCAAAGGACTGCGAAGAACCTGAAGGATCAGTCACTTTCTTGATAATAATTTTGGATTTCTGATATATACCAGCATCCCAGGTCCGATCAGTCACACCTTCACCCAAGCTGATATTATCTGTCTGACCAGTAGATGTATTGGCATCACTGTCTTTGGTATTATCACCACCCTGATCTTTGGGACTGAATGCATAGCCTGAGGGAAGGGTAAACTTAACAAAATAAGTACCGGCAGCTAAATCGGTAAATTCATAGAAACCAGTCGCATCAGTAATCTCCTGACCGACTGGTATATCATTTCCACCTTGTTTTAAATAAAGGTTCACTGTAACACCGGCTTTTCCGTTCTCTCCGCTGTCCTGAATTCCATTCATGTTAGTATCTACCCATACATAATCCCCTAAGGAACCAAGTGTAGTGATACAGGCAGGTCCGGGTACAGTTGTATAACTGTTTCCGTTTCCGTCTTTAAATGCAATCCGGGCTCCGTTGGGATCAACCGGCCAGATACCATCAAATATAATGGTGTAGATTTCAAAATCCCCTTCTTCCCAATCGTTTACTTCCCATTTCATACCAGAGTATTCTGTAGTAGGGTCATTGCCATATTCAGTATAATCAGGATCAGTATCGAAAATATGAGCTTCATTACACCATTCATACACCCAGTGGCTTAAACCGCCCCCCTGGCCTCCACTAGATGTCACTTTGTATGTGAATATTGTTCGTCCATTTTGCAAATCATAGTCAACATTCATATACTGAATCGTATGTGCACTTAACGGTACTGCTGCAACCGCAGTAATAAAAATCAAACTGAATACTATATACCATTTAATCGATTTCAACATCTTCATTCTTTACTCCTTACTATCATTAATTAATTTTATTCTTTTCCAAATGTTTTTCTTTTTTCATTAAAGCATTAAATTTATCTACAATTGATTCTGAACTTGTTTCCAGAACTGATTTTTCTATACAATAATCCGCACCAGCGTCAATAATAATATCGTTTTCAGAAGAATAACCTGATACAGCAATTATTTTAAGCTGAGGGCTTATATTTTTAACCAGTTTAATAAAATCCAAACCGTTTTTATCATATGGATTTACATCTATAAAAACAGCTTTTAAGGGGAAAGACAATATCCTGAGCAGCCCATTTAACTCCTTACTCTCAAAAATGTAGGAAATTCCCATTTCATTGAATATATAAGACAAATTTTGTCTTAATTTTTTATTTGTTGACAACACCAGAGCTATATTTAAAGACCTCATAACTCCTCCTTTAATTAAACTCATTTTATTATTTATTAATTTTATTGATTCTGTAATATCTTCAAGTAAGTTTAACTGAAGCGGTTTTAAAGCAGAATAAAATACCCCATAATTTTTTAATAATATTAATTCCTCTACTGAATCATTCTCAATAAAAACAACTATGGGTAATTTTGTATATATACGTCTAAGAATATCTATTAATTGCAAATAATCTTTTTCACCAGTTTCCATATCAAGGAATAATGCATCTGCTTTACCGGTAATCAATTTCAAAATCACTGCAAGATTATTATCTTCAAAATATATTTTTTCTTCTCGATTTGTATAAAAATCTCTCAAACTTTTTTTGAGAGAAGAATCATTTGAACAAACAACTATTGAGAAGCCCATTTTATACCTCTTTATTCTTAAATAACATTTCTACTCATACAGTACGCTAATACCATACCATACTTAATTGTAGAAATTTTAAGCAGTCTAAATCCTTTATTAATAATAATTTAAAATATTGATTATTTATAATATTAAAATATGATAAACATATTTATATGTGACATAAATGAACCATTAATGAGTATAAAAATGGATATTCTCATAATAAACAGTGTATTACGACTAATGTTAACAAAAATATACAAATGTATACTAAATGTCACAAAAAAGAGAATTTATTAAAAATAAATGTATTACTACTTAAAAATTATTAATTTTTTTTAAAATAATTTTGTTTTATGCAGCAGAATAATCATGCATTTCTATTGCTAATTATAGTTTTTTTAGATGGTTAGTTCTGACTCTGATAAATTATAACTTAAAATTTTTAATTATGGAGATAAAAAATATTTATACTGAGGAGCAAAATTTCTACCTTTTACTTTTTTCAAGACTTTCAAGTAAGTCAATATAAGATTGTTCAATAAGATTATGTTTTTTGATGTCAAATTTTACCATTAATTCCCTGATTCTGTTCTCGGAAATGTCAACCGGATTATCATCATCAATTACCGCCTCTAACTCAATAAATGATCCTAACTTTTTTACTTTGTCAAAATGAATCCTCACATTTTGCCAAATCCATACTTCTCGGTGTTTTTGCACCACTTCTCGGATACTGTGTTCCCTGGTCAAAATTGACTTAACTGATTCAGGATTTCTTACATTAACCAGACTGTAACGACATTCTTTAATATCAGCTTTATCATCTCTGAAATATTGTATCATTTGAGCATCTTTACCCTGACGCTCCCGTATTTTAATCCGTCCACTATTTACATCAAAATAAGTATCAGTTTGAATCTCTGCGGTTTCAAATTTAGCATCAATTTCTTCCAAAATATCATCAACTTCATGGGACCAGTTAAAACGTGCTTTGATTTCAAGATTCTTCACTTTCAACTCCTCAAATATTTCTTGATTACAGCAATAAAATATACATAAAGTTTTATAAAAACAAATGAAAATATAAAATATTTATAATTTTATACATATTTTGCAGGATTTGCATAACAGTATACACACCCTCCCGGACATTTGTTATACCATCCGATATCCCAGCTTTTAGTACATCCACAGTTTTTTCGCTGGCCTTCAGCTCTTTCAGTTGAAACCTTATAATTCCCAAGATGTAAATCATTCAATAAAAATCCATCAATACACCGGGATACAGGGAATCCGGGTACACAACAGGCAGAAACACTCATACCCAGTTTTCTGGCATATTCATATATCCAATCAGCTTCATTTTTCCGTTGTTCAGGAGAAATTTGCAGTGCAGTTATTCCCGGTTGTTTTAACCTTTTTGTTACTTTCGGATAATTAGTCATCCAGCTGATAATTAGTTTTTTAATTCCACTGTTTCTTACTTTTTTTATCACCTCTTTAAAATAACAAAGATTTGAAAATTCAGTTCCATCCTGATATCTGAAATGAACAATGGGATCAAACCGAACACGAATCCTTTCAGTATTCCCGCATAATTCAACCAAATCTGGTAATAAATTCAGGGATGATTCCATGGAAGGAATACCCGGCTCTAACAATGAATTCCCCATACCTGTAATAGTAAAATGAATAAATATCTGATCATACTGCAGAATAGTTTTTCTTAATATAGAATGTCTAATTAGATTATCAGCCTTTTTAGTCCAGAAAATCAGAGTATGCACGTTATGAGGAGGACAACGTCTGTTTAAAAACTCAATAATCTTTTCAGGAAAAAATCCAACCATTTCTATTCGTCTGCTGATAGAAATAGCTTTTTTAAAATAATTTTCGGGCATGACAAATATTTTTTCAACGGGACAAATCAGCCGTTAATAAAGATAGTCCAAAATTCAACACAGAATCATTTTTTTACTTCAGCGCTTTAAAACCAATATCTTTTCTATAGTAAGCACCATTAAAAGTTATGTTTCCAACAGCTTTATAAGCCTTATTAACAGCAGCTTTGATAGTTTTATCAATAGCAGTTACTCCCAGAACACGACCTCCGGAAGTTATAAGGTTCTTTCCTTTTTTCTGAGTCCCGGCATGAAAAACAACAATATCTTCCTCTTCAATTTCTTCAGTTCCTTTTATAACCATCCCTTTTTTATATTCACCCGGATATCCTGCAGAAGCCATTACCACACACACAGCAGCTTTATCAAGAATCTGGAGTTTATAATCGAAAATATCTTCATTGATAGAACACATAAAAAGGTCGACAATATCAGAATCAATCAAGGGAATTACGGCCTGTACTTCCGGGTCTCCGAAACGACAGTTAAACTCAAGAACTTTAGGACCGCGTGATGTAATAATCAATCCCACATACAGTACACCTTTATATGGTCTTCCTTGATCCCTCATTCCTTTAATTACAGGACTGATAATTTTGTTTCTTATCACATTCAACATTCTATCATCTATTACAGGCGCAGGAGCATATGCACCCATTCCGCCGGTATTAGGACCTGTATCTCCTTCAAATATATTTTTATGATCCTGTGAATTAGGAAGGAGAATAAAATCATTACCATCAGTTACTGCCAACACTGATGCTTCTTCGCCTTTTAAATACTCTTCAATAATAATTTTATTTCCGGCATCACCGAATTTTTTTTCTTTCATAATTGCATCCAGAGCATTATAGGCTTCATTTCTGTTATTACAGATAATCACCCCTTTACCTGCTGCCAGACCATCTGCTTTTAAGACAAATGGCGGAGTCATGGAATGTATACCCTTTTCCGCATCCTCATAATTTTCATAAACCGAATAATCAGCAGTCGGAACATTATATTTTTTCATAATAAACTTGGCAAAACTTTTACTGGCTTCAATTTCTGCACCCATCTTGTCCGGACCGAAAATTTTCAAATTCTTTTCTCTGAAATAATCGACAATTCCCAAGGCAAGTGGTTTTTCGGGTCCAACCACAGTTAAATCAATTTTCTTTTTTCTGGCAAACCCAGCCAGGGCTTTAAAATCTGTAACCTCTATATCCACACATTTGCAAATTTGTGCTATACCTCCATTACCAGGGGCACAATAGAGGTTTTCAACTTTTGAACTCTGTGCAACTTTCCAGGCAAGGGCATGCTCTCTACCGCCGCTACCAACAATAAGTACATTTCGAATGGACATAATATAACTCCTATTTTATATTTCAGAAGTATTAAGAATTGATCTTTTACATCATTTTTTTTATTCATTTATTATACAGTGTTCAGCCTGTCACTGTTAATTCCTTTTAGTGTATTCATTTTTCCTCTTTAAAAGCTATTCTATTCCCTTGTTTAAACATTTTATATACATACACCTGATTATTATTAAACCCTTTCTTTAACACCATTATCGGAACTATAGGTTTGCTTATTGGAGTTAATGAATAATAATCAAATCCTATACGGATAGTATCACCGGATAAAACACGATCAAATATTTCTTTAGGGAAATTGCCTGCCTGTGTTTTGTAAAATTTCTTAAACTTATAAGTCCTGTACCATTCAGATTTCTCATGATAAAAATCATGAATTAACCGGTTTGTCGAATAATCACATTCCGGAGTTTGAGACCAGTCAGACCTTTTTTTTGCGTATCCCTTTACCCAATCTTTTGGTATCAATAAATTGCATGATATGCATAACAGCAGAAAAAATAAATACCGACCATATCCTTTTTGCATGACTCATAAACCTCCAATCTAAAAAATTTCTTTCAGTATCGCCTCTGAATATAAATAATAAACCTATTATACCAATAGATAACAAATAAATTTTATAATTTTTTTTGATTTCAAAAAAATTAAATCCCACTACTCCTACTGGCGTGGTAAGAGCAAGTAGAATATAAAAAAATTTCCATTTCCAGGCTAATGCTATTAAAAGCCAGGCGAATACATAAATTTTTGCAATTGCACTCCAATAAACAAACAGCGGAAAACATGCCATCAATGTTGCCATGAATATCCTTATGTAATAGTTCTTGAAATAAAACCATACTACTGAAATACATCCAAGACCTGCCGCAACAAATGGTAATCTTAAGAGAACAGGATTTTTAAGATCAACAAATAATCCATAAAACTTGAATAATAATACCGGGAAAAATGCTTGTTTAGGAGTTTTTGTAACCCAGTTATAAAAAAGCACTTCGTCAATCCAGAACGGTAAACTCAGGTACTTTAACCGTAATAAAGCACCGATGATAATTAGAAGTATTAATATTGAATATTCTTTTAAAAATTTTTGATAAGTCATACTATGACTCCTGATTTGGAATTGCAAAATTTATACGAGGAAGTCGGACAATAATAATATTTTTATGTCAGACACTTTCTTGATCTCCGGAAAATCACTTATTTTTGAGCTGTAAAGTGTTTTTTGCTGTTACTGTTCAGATTATTAATATTTGTTTTCCAGTGTAATTATAGTCTTTCATTCTTTCTCTTTCATGAATATTTTATTTAATGCTAAGTAAATTGTTATTTATGTAATAAATTCTGATTTAACATCTCGATCTCATCCCTCAACTCGGCTGCCTGTTCGAATTCCAATTTCCTGGCTGCTGTTTTCATTTTTTCTTTCAGGGCAGCAATGAGTTCCTCTTTTTCCACCAGAGTCAGGGATTTTATATTTTTTTCATAAATTGGCCGGGATTTTCCAGACTCAGCAATTGAAGTTGAGGACTTAATCTCCTCAGCAGATTTGTAAATTGTCTCCGGACTGATTCCGTGTTCAATATTAAATTCATGTTGAATTTTACGTCTTCTAACGGTTTCTGCTACAATGGAACGGATAGATTTTGTTTCATTATCTGCATAGAGCAAAACCTTGCCGTCAACATTTCTTGCTGCTCTGCCCGCTATTTGCATTAAGGAACGTTCAGATCTCAGAAAACCTTCTTTATCAGCATCCAAAATTGCAACCAGGGAAACTTCAGGAAGATCCAATCCCTCCCGCAATAAGTTTATCCCCACCAAAACATCAAATTCTGCTAAACGCAGTCCGCGTATGATCTTAACCCGTTCAAAAGTTTCTATTTCAGAGTGAAGATAGCGAACTCTTATATCAAGATCATCAAGATAATCAGCAAGATCCTCAGCCATTCTTTTAGTTAAGGTGGTAACAAGTACTCTTTCTTTTTTCCTGGTTCGCTGCCGAATTTCTCCGATAAGATCATCGATCTGTCCCTTTGTTGGCCGAATTTCTATTTCCGGATCCATCAATCCGGTAGGCCGGATAATTTGCTCTACAACTTCTCCCCCGGTTTTTTCATATTCAAAATCAGCCGGTGTTGCAGATACAAAAATTATTTGTTTCACCAATGATTCAAATTCATCAAATTTCAGGGGACGATTATCAAGTGCGGAGGGAAGTCGGAAACCATGTTCAACCAGGACTTCTTTCCGTGCCCGGTCACCATTATACATGCCCCGAATCTGCGGTATGGTCACATGGGATTCATCAATTATTACCAGAAAATCATCCGGGAAATAATCAATCAAACATGCTGGTCTGCTGCCTGGTTCACGACCTGTCAAATGCCGGGAATAATTCTCAATCCCCGAACAATAGCCCAACTCCTGCATCATTTCAATATCATATTTGGTCCTTGATTCCAGACGCTGAGCTTCCAGTAATTTCCCCCTGAATCTGAAATAAGCAAGCCGCTCCTCCAATTCTTTCTCAATTTCCTTAACCGCAATATTCAATTTGGTTTCAGTGGTAACAAAATGTATGGCAGGATAGACTGCTACTTTCTGTTTCTCTTCAATAACCTTACCGGTTACATGTTCTATAATCGAAATGGAATCAATAGTATCTCCCCACATTTCAATTCTTAGAGGATACTCCCCATAAGCTGGAAATATATCAATAACATCACCCCTGACTCTGAATGTTCCCCGTTTAAAATCAATATCGTTTCTTGCATAATGAATATCAACTAATCTTTGTAAAATGTCCCGGCGTTTATGGGTTTTATTTTTATCCAAAAAAAGTAAGAGGTCACGAAAATCCTTGGGCGAACCCAATCCATAAATACAGGAAACAGAAGCAACAATGATAACATCCCGGGTTTCCATAAGAGAACTTGTGGCACGTAACCGTAACTTATCAATCTCTTCGTTTATAGAAGTATCCTTTTCGATATAGGTATCAGTTGAAGGAATATAAGCTTCTGGTTGATAGTAATCATAGTAACTGACAAAATATTCAACTTTATTTTCCGGAAATATGGAATGAAATTCACTGTAGAGCTGGGCAGCAAGGGTTTTATTATGAGAAATGACCAAACACGGTTTATTAACCTCTTCTATCACATTTGCCATAGTAAAAGTTTTGCCTGATCCGGTAACACCCAGCAAAGTCTGATAATTCCGGCCCTGTAAAACTCCCTGACTGAGTTGCCTGATTGCCTGAGGCTGATCCCCACATGGTTTATATTTTGATTGTAATTTAAACATTGATCAATGGAATAATTATTGTTTTTTTCCGGTGTAAAAAGCAATAGTATACACAAGTTTTTTGTTAAACATATATATATCTTGGTCTTGTGAATTAGAAGCCTTGGCAGCCCGATCATAATAAAAAATTAATTTTCTATAATCTTTGACAGCTTCTACAGCCGTATCAATTCCAAGATACTTATCAATTTTTTTCAGCATATTGTATCCCAATACAGAAGCAGGGGAAACCTTTCCTTTACGCCAATATATTTCTATCTCCTTTCTACTCAGTTCACCTTTTAAACAATTTTTTAAATCACGATCTGCCAGTATATACAATTCAGGAAGACGGTTATTCTGGGCTTCCCAGATCTCCGGATAATCATACATATAATATTTTTCGTTATCTAAAAAACTCTCTTTAGTATTACGAAAAAAATAAGCATATGATCCTTCCCTGGCTAATATCCGCATTAAAAAAATTTTCTCTTCCAAACGGATATCTTTATCTATATGAGATGCAAGCTTTTCAAAGGAATCAAGAAAAGCCCATCCAGAAATTTTATTGATAATTTTATCAAATTCAATATCTTCCTCTTCATTAACCGGTAAATTGAATAAATCAATTCCATTTTTCATTCCCATCAGGGGAGATTCAATATCACCATGTACATAAAAGTAAAAAGTTGAATTGATTGATGAACTTTCTGGAAGATATTTCTTTGTCAATTCCATACTTTTATCTGCAATTTTGTTTTCTTGTAGCGTATTAATAGTTTCAATAATGGTATGAGGTTCTGCAAGTTTACTTAACCAGATATTTTTCATTCTCCCATAAGAAGTAAAATATCCGTCAAAATTATACATTTGCTTTTCTGATGATGCATAAAGTACTTCAATTATTAATTTATAATAATCCTTATCCTCCATCTTTTTGACATCATTCAAATACCGCAGCGCTGCTTTCCCACCAGGCGTTTTAATCACCTTCGTTAAAAAATACTCCTTAACATCAAGATAATCATTATCAATTTTAAGAAGTCTCAACCACTCACTCACTTCTATGGGCATGGAATAATCAATTATAATCTGATTCTCTGGTTTTGATTTTCCTTTAGAAATCAAACTGCATTGTATAAACATTAAAAAAATAAAAAACAAAACAAAAAGACCAAAATATTTTTTATGCATAAATCATCACCCTCATACATTCAAACTATATTATTATACATTTGTTATCCTTGATTTGTTGTTTAATATGGTCATAAGAATCTCTGCCTTCCGGTTTAAATTCAAGCTCTGCCTTTTTATAAAGAGAAATCAAGTCATTGTAATAATTAATACTGAACTTTTTTATTTTAATCTTATCCATTTACTGTTTTTCAAATTACTCTTCCCTATCAATATATCAAATGAAACGTATCATTAAAAAATTAATATCTTTTTTTTAGAAAAGCAAATTAATTTAAGTTGTGTATTGTACGGTATGCATAGAAAATCTTTAAAAAATGTATTTGCCGCTGAGTTACACTGATTTTTTAAATCCTCCCATAGATTCGACAAAGTACCTTAATTAATTTCCCTTACTGTATTATTTAATTTGAAATAATATCAAAATATCAGTAACTTTATAATATGCCGAGAAAAGACCGAGAAATCAAAGATCTTGATCAAATAATAAAAATTATTGAAAAGGCCAGGGTATGCCGTCTGAGCCTCTTTGATCAAAACTATCCTTATACTGTTCCGCTCTGTTTTGGGTATAAAGACAAAACCCTCTATTTTCATTCTGCTCTCCGGGGGAAAAAAATTGATATTATAAAAAAAAATAAAAATGCAGGTTTTGAAATTGATATTCCTGGGAAAATTCTGAAAAAAGGCAGCCAATGTAACTGGGATATTGAATACCACAGTGTTATTGGGTATGGTAAGGCTGAAATTATTAAAAACCCGATACTTAAAAAGGAAGCCATAAAAATAATCCTCAATCACTATTCTTTCTCACCTTCTAATATCCTTGAAAAAAATATTAAAAATACAAACATAATTAAACTTGATATTAAAAAAATGACCGGTAAAAAATCAATATAAATATTTAACATAGAAAATAAAAAGCAATATTCCATTAAAAATAACGTTTATTTAAGAAATTGATATAAATGTAATAAAACCCGGAGGTATTATGAAACTATGGAATATATGTATCTTTGTTTTACTCCTTTCCTCTTTTTTAATTTCTGCAATTAATCTCTGTGCTCAAGAGAAAACTATGGGTCTTATTACCAGTACAAATGAATCATTTGAGGGATATACCCTTTTCGCTCCTCTTCAAAATAACACTACCTATTTGATACATCTGAATGGGGAAAAAATTAATACCTGGGAAAGTAATTTTTCACCCGGAAATTCTGCCTATCTTCTGGAAAATGGCAACTTGTTGAGAACAGCAAACATAAATAATCCCAGATTTACCTCCGGCGGCACTGGAGGGCGGGTTCAGAAATTCAGCTGGGCAGGAGATATTATATGGGAATTTACCTATTCCAGTGACACCAGCTGCCAGCATCATGATATTGAATTAATTCCCAACGGAAATATCCTCATGATTGCCTGGGAATATAAAACCAGAGCACAGGCAATTCAGGCAGGATGTGATCCGTCTCTGGTCAATGAAAAGGGGCTGTATCCGGATCATATAATTGAAGTGGATACAACTTATGAAATTGTGTGGGAATGGCATGTATGGGACCATCTGGTGCAAGATTATGATGCCTCCAAAGACAATTATAATTCTGTTGCCGATCATCCGGAACTTATTGACATTAATTTTCAATCTCAGCTAGGTGCCCATCGAGGTGGACCGGACTGGAATCATACTAACAGTATTGATTATAATCCAGAATTGGACCAGATACTGCTCAGTGTACGTACCTTCAACGAAATATGGATAATCGATCATTCCGCCACAACTGCAGAAGCTGCAGGCCACAGCGGCGGTCAGTCAGGAATGGGAGGAGATCTCCTTTACCGCTGGGGGAATCCAGCTGCTTATAAGGCAGGGCTTCCTTCTGATCAAAAACTTTTCGGACAGCATGATGCCCAATGGATTGAATCTGGTAAACCCGGGGAAGGAAATATTCTCATCTTTAACAATGGTACGGGCAGACCGGGAGATCAATATTCATCTATTGTTGAAATTGTCCCGCCGATTCTGGCTGATAATAGCTATGATAAAACTCCCGGACAAGCGTATGGACCGGATCAGATGTACTGGAATTTTACTGCTGATCCCAATACTGTCTTTTTTGCTGATCATATATCCGGATGTCAACGTCTGGCCAACGGAAATACTCTCATCTGTGACGGAACTCACGGCATTATTACTGAAGTGACAACAAATATGGATACTGTCTGGCAGTATATAAATCCGGTTACGGCCGGAGGACCTCTTACACAGGGAGATGCTGTTCCTTCCGGTGCTAATGAGCTGTTCCGCGCCTATCGGTATGATACCTCCTATGCAGCTTTCAACGGTAAAAATCTCTATCCCCGGGGGCCGGTGGAAAAATATGTTAATCCCCTTCCTGCTGCAGACATTCTGACCCATATCCCCTCCCAAACAGGTGGTGACAGAGGTCTTTTTGTACGTATCACTCCTCCTGCAGTTTCCCGATTCAATGACGGAGCACCAGTCGTTATTTCCGTACCGGGCGGTTTTCAGGACAATGGTATTGGGGACCGGGAAACCCAACTTCATGAACATGGATTTATTGAAATCAGATTCAATTTTCCCGGAGCAGGACAATACCCTTTCAACAGCGGTGGAACATATGACTATCGGGGGTTACAAAGTCTGCAAGCATTACGAGATATAATTCTTTTTGCTCAGGGATTAAAAACAAATGTCGGAGACTCAACTTTAGAACAGTTAACAGTTCCTGTTGCTCCGTTAAATAATAATATAGGATTAGTTGGCTGGTCCAATGGTGGTAATACAAATATCTGTGCTGCCGGCATGTACGGTGAACACTTTCCCGGACTGGCCTGGATACTGAACTGGGAATCACCTGTGGGAGACGGTATGCCCCAGGCCGAAGCAGGCGCTAAAAGCGAAGAAAATCTGAGACCTTATAACTCGGGTGTAAATCCTGCTTATGATCCTGCCACCGGCAGCTGGGACTTATCCCAACTTGCTTTTGACAGTCAAATACAAATACCCATTCTTTTTGATACGGATAACCATGTTACCGGGAGTCTGTATGTCGACAAAAATCAGAATGGTTTGGTAGATCTGGGTAGTGATTTTATCTTCTATCCTCTAACTTTTGATCTTAATGGAAATTATAAATCATTTTATTCCGAACGTGTACGTCAGGCAGCTGCTTCCCTGCAGGTACTCCCGCCTAATCCTCCTGAACATATTCCAACTGTTCAGGAAACCCAAACCTTCTGGCATTGGCGGAACGGAGAATACTGGATTGATTCCACCATTCAAAAAAATCCTGATCTCATGTTCATGATTGTAGCAAGTGATACTGATCATGTCCAGATTTCACCGGATCATCCTCATGTCATTATTCAATACAATGGTTTTTTAAATGCAGGCTGCAGGTTTGTACGTCTCAATCCGGATAAATCCTATGTGGAAGATTATTTGAATCAGTCGTACCCTACTGCTGCAGATAATGATGCTTTTGTCGAACTTAAGAGGAATCAAATACAGAACATGGTGGAACCGGGTAACTCCAAATATGATTATTTTAATCAGGTTACTGTTGCTGCTGCCGGAGTCTGTGAACTGGCTGACCGTACCTATTATAATAACACCAATCCTCAATTAAATAACATATTAACTGGTATTGTACATTTTAAAGAATCGGAACATAAAATATTTTCACTTCAAAATACTCCTAATCCTTTTAATTCTTCTACTACTATTACTTTCATTATAGAAAAAACAAGTGAAGTAACTATCGATGCTATCAATATGCGAGGACAACAAGTGGCCAGGATTTTTAAAGGCAGAAAAAAAGCAGGTACTCATTCAGTGGAATGGGAAGCTCTTTATCAGCCCAGTGGTATTTACTTTTTACGACTAAGATCTGATTATACTATTAATACATGTAAATGTTTACTTTTGAAATAATTTAGAATATTAAAAATTCTTTAATTTTTTCTTGACATTCAATTCATATTTATTTATTATGAATAATATATTCTTATTTTAGTTGATTTTCTAACCAGGAATTAATTAGAGCACCATATTTTTTAATATATTTATTTAAAAAAATGGAAGGGACGCCATGAAATCATATTTTCATTTTTATAGTGTGATCATTTTATTGCTTCTACTTTCAGCTTTATTAAACGCACAGGTACCTAACGGAAGTTTTGAAGAATGGAGCACCGAACCTAAATCAGAAATATTAATGCCGGATAATTGGACATTTGGTGCTCTGCCGGGAATTGCGATACCTGTAACCCCCTGTTCAGCCAGTCATTCCGGTCAATTAGCTGTTCGTGGTGAAGTTCTGGAAACAGGATTACCTTTTCCCAATGAACTGCTGACTCCATATCTGGTTTCTTTACCATATGGCAGTACAGACTATGGTTTTCCTGTTACCCAAAGATTCACCGAGTTAAGTGGTTTTTACCAATTCAAACCAGAGGGGAGAGATCGATTTCATATTGTAGTGAATATGTTCCGTGATTCTATTGCAGTAGGAGCTGGATGCATAACATATTTAGATTCAGCCACAGCTTTTTTACCTTTTACCGTAAATATTGATTATTTATCCGATATAACTCCGAATTTCTGTCTGATTTCAATTATTATAAATCCCCCTGAAGGAATGTATACTGTTCATTCAGGATCTTATTTTATACTGGATGATTTATCTTTGGGAGGTACAGTCTCTGTTCAGGATAAAGAAAAAATATCTGAATTACCTGAAAAAATAATTCTGAACCAAAATTATCCCAATCCGTTCAATTTGTCCACAACTATACGCTATCAATTGCCAGATTATTCTGATATTGCCTTAAAAGTATTTGACTTAACAGGTAGAGAAGTAAAGACCCTGGTAAATCAGAAAAAAGCTGCTGGTACCTATGAAGTTACTTTTGACGCCAGTGGTTTAGCAAGCGGGATTTATATTTACCGCCTCATTACTGATGATTGTATTGTTTCTCAAAAGTTAAATTTATTAAAATAATACAGTTGAATTCAGTAAAATGTATCAGATCATCATAAAAAAATCAGGATATGTATATGTTCAAGTATTTGTTAATTAAAAAATATATTTCAATTATTAGTATAGCCAGCGTTCTCATTTCTTTCACAAATGTAACCGGAGAGGAAATTACTGGTATTATCACAGATGCCTCTACAGGGGAACCTGTTTATATGGTCAGTGTATATCTTAAAAACACAACTTTGGGAGATGCGACCGATAAAACAGGGAAATATATCATAACTGATGTCGCACCCGGACATTATGAAATCATAGTGAGTATGATTGGATACTCTTTATTGAAAAAAAGGATACAAGTAAATGTAACGGAAAAAAATATTGTTAATTTTGAAATAAAACCTGAACCTTTACAAGCACCAACTTTAAAAGTTGAAGCAGAAAGACCAAAAAAATGGTTAAAAAATCTGGATAAATTTACAATGGCTTTTTTAGGTGAAACTCCTAATGCAAAAAAATGTAAAATCAACTATACTGAACACCTGTCTTTTAATTATAATGATATCAATCATATTCTCACTGCTTCATCTAATCATCCGCTAGAAATCATTAATCAGGGACTGGGATATAAACTTACTGTTGATTTAATAGATTTTAAATTCAATGAATTGACCAGAAATATCCGATATGAATACAGTGCCAGATTTCAACCTCTTGAGCCAATGAACGAAAAAGAAAAAAATCAATGGGAACAAAGAAGAACAAAAGCATATTATGGATCCAAACAGCATTTTATGCGTTCACTGCATTCCGATTCTTTTGAGGAAGAAGGTTTTCAGATAAATTCTGCATTAACCATGTATATAGGCGATAATCCTTCAAAAAAAGAATTAACATCTCATGATATTCTCTCTTCAGACAATATGCTCTCCTTTCCGGAATATCTTGAAGTAATATATAAAGGAGAAATTATACCAAGGGGCTATAAAAAATATTTAAAAAAACAGGGTATAGAACAACCTGAGTATTATCAATATTCATGGCTACAATTAAATAATAACAGTAAAGTCATTGTAAACAAAAATGGAAGTATTTATGATCCCCATAACTCTTTAACAGTTTATGGCTACTGGATCTGGGAAAGGGTAGCTGACAGTCTGCCCCTGAACTATACACCTGAGAATTAAAATTTTAAAATATATAATTTATTCTTCAGCCAGTGATTCATTAGTTTCGAAATCATAGAGGGTTTTACGTCTCAAATCTGCAAGTGCTAATTTATACTGATTATACGCATCAAGATATGATAACAAGGAATTATTAAGCTGATCACTCACCCGGGCCAGTTCTGTAGTTGTTATGTCACCATTTTCAAATCGCTCCAAATTTATTTCAAATGACCGCTGACTTACTTCTTTGCTCTTTTCCAGCATTTTTACTCTGTCATAGGATTCATAACAGCTTCGAATAACATCTTTCACTTCTCGCTCTATGGAAACATACTGATCTTCAAGGTCCATTTTATCTCTTTCCAGCTGAATCTCTGCTGCCTTTACCTGAGCCCGGTTTCTCCCCCAGTCCCAGAGCGGAATTTCCAGATTAAAGGTTACTCCCCGGTTAGGAGTCTGTTTCAATACTTCCCAGCTGGATTCAATCAAATCTACTGTACTTGTTCCCCAGGGTATCTGTTCTTCGGAAAAACCGGAAAGCTGGTAATAGCCCATTAAACTCCCTTTTATGGAAACTCTGGCATTAGTCTGCTTAATATTAATTTCCTGATTTTCAATATCAATTTCTTTTTCCACAATTTCACTTCTGTTGTTCATAGCAAATGAGATAGCTTTTTCAACATTTATATCAATTCTGTCAACTTCAAGATCTGCAGTTAAATCAATATTTTCATCTAAAGACAAACCTATAAGCTGCTTAAAGGAAGCCATTTGTCTTTCCATTCTCCCCTGAGATGATTTCAATGAATTACGGGCCTGAATCAGGTCAACTTCTGCCTGCATTGCATCAACTTCTGCAATCAATCCTGATTTAAACTTTTTTTCTGTAGTTTCAAAAATATTCTGCTGTCGTTGGACATCTTCCTTGTTTATCTTGACTTCTTCAATAGTTCGATAAAGACTGAAAAATTGCTGCGTAATCCTATATATAAGATCAAGTTCAGAACGGGTAAAAACTTTCTTCTGTTTTCTGTAATTTAATTTTGCCTGTCTGAGTTCCAGAGCTACATTATTTATAGTAAATAAAGGTTTATTCATGATAAGACTGATTTTATTGAAAAATCTATTTGATTTATCATATTTATCCGGATCCTCTCTCATAGGCGACCATGAATTCAATTGATAGGCTTCACCCTGCAAAGTTAAATCACCACCTCCAAGGGGAATCCAGGGCATAGGCTGGGTAATATCCATAACCCCCCTGACCTGAAAACTTCCCTGCTGCTTTGGGATGGGATTTCCGTCAACCTGAGGAATCAATTCAAACCCTTCATCATATTGGGGTGCAAACAAATTTAAATTTATATTGGTTTTGTATCGAGCCCGGGCAGCAATTAAATTTTGTTCAGCCTGATCAACTAGTTTCTCCAGAGTCTTAATATTATAACTTTTATCCAAAGCAACTGAGATAGCATCATTTAGTGATAGAACTATTGTATCCTGACTAATGCATTTGTTTGGAAAAAGAAAAAATCCAAAAAATAAAAATATACCTGCAAAGCTAATCTTATAATTCCTTAAAGACATACTTTCAACTCCTGTGATTTTTATTCATATCTTAAAGATTCTATGGGATCCAGCTTGGCAGCTTTTCTGGCCGGATATATCCCAAAAATTATTCCAACTGCAGCAGAAACAAAAAATGCCAGCATAATAGCTCCAATATCCACTATTGTTTTCCAGTCGGCATACATAGCAATTATTTTGGTCATAATAAAACCTAAAAGTATTCCTAACAGTCCTCCGGTAAAACTCAACATAACTGCTTCAATAAGAAACTGTCCCAGAATATCTCTCCTGGTTGCCCCAACAGCCCGTCTGACACCTATCTCCCTGGTTCTCTCCAGGATAGATGCCAACATAATATTCATAATCCCGATTCCACCCACCAGCAGGGAAATACCGGCAATAGCTCCCATGACTATATTAAAAATTCTCTGGGTTTTCTGACGCTGCTGGAGTAGTTCCTCCGGTACAACTATTTTATAATCTTCTACTTTATTATGTCTTAGATATATCAGTCTGTTAGCAAGATTTGCAGCTTCTCTTATCCTGTCATCATCTGCTATATTGAGAACAATCTGATCAACTTCCGGTTGAGAAGGGTCTACATCAAACCTGTTATTAAGTGAGGATAAAGGGATATAAATATCTTTATTGACATCTCTGTCCATGATTCCCCCTTGACTGCTGGAATACAATTTAGATTTTAAAACACCAACTACTGTAAACCATAAATCTCCAATTTTTATTTCTTCACCGCAGGCTCTCTGAAAATAAAATAATTCCCGTTTTACCTGACTGCCGATAACACAGACTTTCCTGGCTTCATGCACATCATTATAATTAAAAAAATTACCACTTTCCATTTCAAAATTTAGCACATCCTTATATTCAGTAACTGTACCCGCCACTACCGTATTCATTTCCTTATCTCTTCTCAGTACTAACTGGTCCTCGAGTACTTTCAATGGTACCGAGGCTTTCACCAGCGGATTTAATATATGCAGCGACCGGGAATCATCCACTGTTAATCCTAATGATTCAATAACTGTCCCGTATTCATCTGATTCGGATTCAATCGGTTCTGAATGAAGTATGATATTATTTAACCCCAGAACCTTAATCTGATCCAGAGCCTCCTTCTTGGCACCGGCACCAATGGAGAGCATGGCAATCACCGCAGCCACCCCAAAAATAATCCCCAACATGGTTAGAAACGTTCTTAATTTATGAGTGGTCAGACCGTTTATACTAACCGAAAAACTCTCTTCCAAGTTCAATATATACTCCCTTATTAATGAATTATTACTCTGCGAACAGATCCAGATGACTTTTTTGGTTTCTTATCAGTTTCTGTACTTATTGCTTCACTGCCGATTTCCCTTAAAGGTATAGTTGGATCTCTCAAGCAAACTTTTTCCCCTTCCTTTAATCCCTCAGTTATGACAACATAATCAGAACTTTTAATGCCAGTTGAAACTTCTCTTTCTTTTGGCCTTGTCCCCTCCATAACATATATAATAGTTTTCCCTTCTTTTTGAAAAACTGACTGTAAGGGTACAAAAAATGCATCTTCAATCCTGTTTACTATTATTCTGCAATTACAGGTCATACCGGGTCTGAGTTTACCTTTTGAAGAATCAATCCTGACTTCCACCTCAAACACCTTAGCATTAGTTGCATCATCACGCTTTGCCAGAGTTGCTACTCGTGATAGCTGACCATAAAAATTCATACCTTCCAAAGCATCTACTGTTATGACTGCATTAAGTCCCTTTTTTATTTTGTTTATATCTCTCTCATTAACAGTAACATCTGCTTTCATTGTGGATAAATCCGGAATACTCATTACTGGCATACCGGGAAATGGAGTATCTCCTATTTGTACTTTTCTCATTGCTGAACCTGTCCAGGTTTCAAGATAAACAACCATACCATCTGTAGGTGAAATGATTTTTAATTTTTCCAAATTATTCTTAGCTTCGGTCAATTCAACTCTGGCCTGCCGGACATCTAATTGTGCACTTTTTAATTCGGCATTATCAATTACTTTTTGTGATTCTATCTTTTTTTTAGCCTGTTCAAGTGTGACTAAGGCTTTTTTCATATTCAATTTTGCTTCCTGACGTCTTGATTCTGCCTCATATTGCATCATTTTCAGATTCAGTTCTGCCTGTTCATAACTATATCTTTGATTCTGAAGCTGACTTTTAAGCTGAGCCATATTTGATCTGATAGTAGCTTTTTTACTTTCCAGCTGAGCTATTGCACTTTCCAGCTGATCTTCTGCTTCATCCACTTTTTGTGTAGCATCACTGTTATCAAGTTGTAGTAAAAAATCACCTTTTTTGACTACTGTTCCCTCTTCAACCATATCTACAATTTGTAAAGAAAACCTTCTTCTCATTCGGGGAACAGAAATATTGGTAGAATTTAAGGCATTTATTTCTCCTTTTACCAGTAAATCCACCACAAAATCATCTCTCTGCACTTCAGTATAAGCAACATTTGGTGAAGATATTACAATAACATTTATAATAATAAAAAATATAATTAATCCACCAATAATATAAAGCCAGGTTAATTTACTGAAACTTTTTATCTTTAAAATAATATCAGAAATCGACATAGTAACTCCAATTTATTATGTAATATTTGCTTATTTATCTGTTTCTTTTTTCTCTGTTTCTTTACTTTTAATTCGTTTCATCATCTCAGGAGAGACCTTAAATGTTTCTTTATCTGTATTCCTGTCAGGTTTTTCAACTTCTGATTCAGGTTTGGATTCTTCTTTACTTTCATCTTTTTTTAATCTTTTTTGTAAAAACGAGGGTAAATTTTTAATATTAGATTTTTCTTCTTGCTCTTCTGAAAACTCATTTTTATAATCATAAAGAATTCCATACTCTTCAAAAATCTCATGACTTTGCCTTAAAGCTTGATTTATTGCTAATATTCTCTCCTGTTCTTCTTTTTTCCCCAAGAAATCAGCTCTTTGCTCTTTAGGAAACATGGCTAATTTCATTCCGGGTTTTACGCCGCGTTTAATAATGACTTCAGCCTCATTTCTATCTCCCGGATAAACAGCATAAGCTTTATTTTTATCTACGGGAAAAACAACCGGCTGTCCTTTGATTTCAAAAATTGCTCCTGTAGACACAAAAACAACATCCTCATATTTTTCTAAAATAATTCGTATTTTAGATGTCATTCCAGGTTTCAGGACCTGGGAAGTTTGCTCAATATCAGCATATACTTTATATCCTTTCAACCAATCTTTAGTATCTATATTTTGCGCTAATCTGGATATTTCACGAATTTTACCCTGAAACACTGAATCCGGATAAGCATCAAGGGTAATAATACACGGTTGTCCGATGCTTACTTTTTCTCTATCAATCTCACTTAAATAAAAACTTGTCTGCATTCTGGAAAGATCAGGGATCTGCATTAACGGCCATCCTGGTCTAGGACTTAACCCCTTCTTGGGACGTTCACCTCGTACATCCATATAAACAATCATCCCTTTAGTAGGGCTACGTAATTTGAATTTTTCAATTCTATCTTCAATTGATTCAAAATTATTTTGCGCTTGGCTAATTCTAATCTGGGTTTGCAATAATTGGCTTTTATTAATAATTTTTTGAGATTTCAGCTCAGTTTTTGCTCTTTGAAGGTTGTTTTCAGCTTCTTTTAATCGAATTCTTGCTTCCTGTTTTTTGGCGTCAGATTCATATTGCCTCATTTTTAATTGTAACTTTGCCTGTTCTAAAGAATATTCATTCATTGTGACCGTATTTTCAAGATTTGATATTGTGAGAGATTGTTGTGACTTCAATTTTTCCAGATCTGCTTTGAGCGTTTCTATCCTCTCTGCAGCCAAATCTCTTTGTTCTTTTAAATCTCTGTCATCAAATTCTACTAAAATACTTCCTTTCTCAACCAAGCTTCCTTCTGGTTTTAAATCTGTAATTTGAAGATTTGTACCCCACATAAAAGGTGCTGAAATAACTGAACTCGAATAAGCTTCAATCTCTCCAGATGTCACCAAATCCTTTACAAATTCACCTTTTTTTACTGTAGTAAATCTGCTTACTTCCTGTTTACCACCAAAAACAATTATTGAGGTAACAATTATAATTATCACTGCAGTTAAAATTAAAAAGACACGTCTTGACCATTGTAAACCAATTAAATCAGGTAATGGGGTCTTCTTTATTAATTCATCAATATTATCAATTATTTTCATAATTTTTCCCATTTAATCTGTTATACGAACAACCATTGTAATTGTTCAATTAAACCTTTAATAAATAAATCCTATTTTAATATGACGAACTATAGAGAAAAAAAGTTTTAATTTTTTATTTTTTATCAGCAGATTTCCTGTCATTTTTCCCCAATCGTGGCAAAAATAAAAAACCAATGCATGTTGGTAATAAAACATTTATGGCAAATAAAAGGATAGAGCTGTTAAAGGCTGTTACTTTTTGAATGCCAAATTTAACAAAGAAATAAACTGCAGCACCTTCTCTAATACCTAAATCAGCGAATGAAACAGGAAGCAGAGTTTTTGTAAAGATTGTAGCTATTGTTGAAGAAACTGCGGTAGAAAAATGCATTCTCTGAAATGCCAAAGAAAGAAAACAAAACTGTAGAATATATATACCATACATTAAAAATGATAAAAACAAAAATATTCTGGCCTGCTTATTGTTAAAATTGTCCATACAGGTTATAAATCTTTTTAATTTATCTCTGTTAGGAAAAATTAACGATATATTATAAAGCATCTTTCGTATCCCGGAAGGATATATGCATATCAATAAACCGATAACAGTTATTATCAGTGAAATCAATAACAAGGGATATAAAATCAGGGAACGATAATTAAATTGATAAAAAATAATAAATGTTAACCCCCAGATTCCTCCTACCAGTATAGTGATGAAAGAATAAAACTTATCCAGAAAAACCATCCCCGCAGCCTGCAGACGATCAATATCCATTAGGAATAAAGGTCTGCCCATTTCTCCCAGTCTGCCGGGAGTAACAAATCCTACAACCATTCCCCCCATAAGAGAAGCAAAAGAATTTTTATAATCAATTCCAGGTTTTATGAGTTTTAACAAATAGTGCCATCTATGCCACTGTAAAAGAAGATTGGGTATTAAAAGAAATAAGGATAAAATAATTAAACCGGGTCGAAGAGGATTGACCAGAGCATAGTATATATCTAAAAAACTTACCTTGATGATAACAAAGTATAAAACAAATAATGCTATTAGTATTCTGAGGATGAAGAAAAGTAATCTTCTACGATTCATAGATTCTCACTGACATAGTATGTTTATTCACAAATTTATTCTCAATACTGCCTGATTGTTCACACTGCCCGATAAGCTACAACTGGTTTATCAGAACCTGTCTTCTTCCAAAAACAAATTGAGCAACCAATGGTATTAATATTACAAATACTCTATAAAAAAATCAAGATATAAATTTACAAAATATATCTTAATCATCTACCCGGAAATCTTTCCTTAAAAGTTGGTTTATTACCTGCCAGTTTTAATAAGACACCCGGAGCAACCAGTTCAAATTCCTCATTAAGTTATTTCAGAATTTCTTTAATTCGGATTAAATATTCATATACTGTTAATTTATATAATATTCAATAAAATTACAATGTATTTAAAAATGTAAAATTATTTTGAACTTTTGATAATTTTATTATATTAAAACAAAAGATATGCAGTCCCTGAACAAAAAATATCTACTCCCATCTGCATTGATAGAATCTGATCATCCTGAAATCAGATCCCAAGCCGAAAAATTGACTTATTCCAGGGAGACAAATCAGGAAAAGATTAAATCAATTTTTTATTTTGTAAGAGATGAAATAAAATATCTTTTTGGCATGCCTCCAAGTGAATCAGCAGTTAAAGCATCCTCAGTTTTACATGCAAAAAAAGGTTTCTGTACTCAAAAAGCTATCCTGTTTTGCAGTTTAACCAGAAGCTGCTCAATTCCATCTGCAATTAACTTTTACGATATTATTGATCATGATCTCTCCGACTATATTGCACGTATTCTAAAAACCAGGAAACTTTTCCGCCACGGAGTACCTGCAGTTATGATTAATGACAAATGGATACAGTATGATGCTACCCTGGATATAGCTCTTGTCCAAAAAAAAGGACTAAGACCGGTTGAATTCTCTCCTGACCGGGATTGTCTGATGCATCCTACAACCCTGGATGGAAACAAACATATAGAATATGTTCATGATTATGGACTTACTCATGATGTATCCTATCAGCAAATCATGCACTGGATGAAGCAGGGATATCCTCACCTCATTAGTACGTAAGGAAATTTAATAAAATATTTTTAATTTTTATGACCAATCCATGAGGAATTAAAATGATACAATTACCTGACAGTGCTGTGCTGCAAAAATTATATGGTGATACAGCAAATCAAATTCATAAAAAGCGATATGAAACACTCATAGTTTTTTTCGAAAATCATTTTTCAAAAAAGGATCCACTGCAGTTTTTCAGTGCTCCGGGACGCATTGAGATCGGAGGCAATCATACTGACCATAATAATGGTAAAGTTTTAGCCGGAGCTGTTGATCTAGATTCCGTTGCTGCTGTAAGTAAAAACAGTGATTATAAAATCACACTGTACTCAGAAGGATTTGACAAACCATTTAGGGTTGATTTGAATCAGCTCAATAAAAAGAAAAAGGAAGAAGGCACAACTACTGCTCTTATCAGGGGGATTGCTTATAAACTAAAGGAATCCGGATATACACTGGGGGGATTTGACGGGGTTATGACCAGCAGTGTTATGGTTGGTTCCGGATTAAGTTCATCGGCATCAGTAGAAGTTCTTATCGGAACTATTTTCAATACTTTGTTTAATAAAAATAAAATATCTGATAAGGAAATTGCTTCCATCGGACAGTGGGCTGAGAATAATTACTTTAACAAACCCTGTGGATTAATGGATCAAACCACCTGCTCTATAGGAGGAATAATTACTATTGATTTTAAAAATTCCCGTAACCCAAGTATAGAAAAAATTGATTTTGATTTTGATTCTACTGGATATTCAGTTCTCATTGTAAACACCGGCGGCAGCCATTCTGATTTGACCGATGATTATGCTTCCGTGCGATTAGAGATGAACAAAACTGCTCATCAATTAGGGGGTAAAGTTATGCGGGATATCTCTCTGGAAACTCTTCTGGATAACATACCACGTATCCGTAAAAAATTAGGTGACAGACCTTTATTACGATCACTGCATTATCTCCAGGAAAATAACAGAGTAACTGCCGAAGTTAATGCACTGAAAAACAATAATTTCTCCCGCTTTCTGGAACTTGTTTTTGAATCGGGTAATTCCTCTTTTAAATATCTTCAGAATTGTTACACTCCCAAAAATCTCAATAATCAAAGCATTCCTCTAGCCCTGGCACTAACTGAACTGTTTATTAAAAAATCCGGTTCCGGTGCCTGCAGAGTACACGGCGGTGGTTTTGCCGGAACTATTCAAGTTTTTCTTCCCAACAATCAGGTTGATTCGTACAAGCAATTCATATCCCCTGTTTTCGGAAAAAATACCATCCTGGATCTTCAGATAAGGTCAATCGGAAGTTGTACTTTGAATTAACACTGGTTTATTTTATTTATACATAATATATAGGATAGATCACATCAGTTTACATAAAAAATCATGCCTGCCCGATACAACATATACTGAATTTTTCTTAACTGTAAGAATTATTCCCCCTTGATTGCGACACTGATACCAATCCTGAATTTTGTCAATTTCTATTAAACATATATCTCTACTATGACACAACTAACTGCTGTAAATATGTAACTCCTGTCTCTGATCGTTCAATTAAAGAGGATACTGACAACACTTTCTATATTTTCTCCAAAATTTCTTTCTCCACCCAACCTACTTTCCCATCTGCAAGTACAATCTCATACCAATCACCAGATTCTTTGTCTATATGCACCTTTGTTCCTTCATGCAGAGAAAAAAGAGTGGTTGCTGTCTCAGATGGTGCGCTCTTAATATCAACTTCCCCTGCCATTATCACAGCTTGATCCTGTTTGGTTTCATCAGTAATTTGTTTGAAAAGAGAAAACCCGAAGACAACCAGAAGAACCAAAAATATAATAATTATACGCAAATATAGCCGGCGCAGGGATTCATTTTGGGACAGATTTCGAATGATCAGAAAAAAAATAAAAAAAAGATACAATGCAGCTACAATCCATACTAAAAAAGGTTTGGGAACAAGATGAAAAAATCCATTAAACAGCCTGAACAAAAAAAAGGCAGGAAGGGGTTCAATTTTATCCACTACAGAAAGATTGACCAGTTTTAAATTAAATTGCAGATCTTCATCCCTGGGCATCAGCTTTTTAGCTCTTTCATAAAAAAGAACTGCCTTACCGATTTTATGAAGCTTATAATAACAATTACCAATATTATAATATAAATGACCACTTTCATATCCTTGTTCATAAATTTCCAGATAGCAGTCCACTGCTTTTAAAAACTCCCCCTCTCGATACAACTGGTTACCCTTTTGAAAAAGTTCTGTTTCATCCTGAGCATTTACAACAGCAGAAGTAAGCATGATGAACAAAACAGCAATGCTAACAAAAATTTTATATTTTTTCATTTTATTCATTATATCACTTTGATTTTTTAAAAACTTTATTCTTTTATCCCTGATTGATCATGACAATTCTTTAGCCAAAACCGACAGTGTCTGTTCAACCTTTTTATAAAAATGCTCTTTTCCCTTTACCGAAGCTTCTGAAGGGGAAAATCTTTTCAAATCACAGGTCTGTAAAGTAGAAATATACTGTTCAATTACAGAATCACTGACCCCTTTTTGTTTTAATCTTCTTTTTACATCCTCACTCATCATTCCTGCTCCGGAAATATTTAACTTATCACTTACAAAACCGGTTATAGCTCTATTAACAGCACCATAAAATTCCTTTTGATCCTCAGACTTTATTTTATCTTTCGCTTCTGAAAGATGTTTTTTAGCTTCCCGACTGGCTATCCGATTCCTGGCATAAGCCTGATCAGTGTGCAGCCGATCAAGATGTTTCCGATATCCTGCAGAAGCTACCAGCAACATTAAGGGCAAAAGAATTATTATCCAAAACAGTAAGCTAGAAAATATATTCCATTGTATCTTTCTAAGTGAATCGTACCCTTCTTTTATAAAACGGATATCTTTTCCAAGAAGATCAACTTCCTCTTTGGAAAAACCGGAATGTGCTGCAGCAGCTTCACCACCTTTCCCCTTACTAATATGTAATTCCACCGGATCTGTGGATAAAATCTGATAACTTTTTGTTCTTGGATTGAAAATTGGATAGGTAATGGATCCTATTCTGAAAGTTCCGGTTTTTCTTGGCACTAAAACATACTTAAAAATCTTACTCCCGGTTATTCTTCCACCCTTACGATCAATACTTTTGCTTATCTCTGGATCGTAGGTCTCAAAAACATCAGGAAAGTTTAGCTCAGGTTCAGAAAGAGATCCGATATGACCTTCTCCGGCGATCCTGACTGTAAAAGTAACAGCATCATCAGTTGTTAGATATTTTTTACTAACGTCGCTGCTAATGGAAAAATTTCCTACAATACCGGTAAACCCCTCTGGTTTTCCCTGTTCCGGCAAAGGCAATACATTTATAATGACTGCATTAGAAGTGATTACTTTATTAACGGTTCTCCCAAAAGGATCAGAAAAAAAATCATCAAAAATATCTCTGCGATTTCTTTGCACTTTTACCTGACAATTGACAACCAGTGGATCAATTGTTTTTCTGCCAGCACTGAGAGGATAAAGCGACATTTTCTGAATTTCGGCAACTGTATACTGTTTATCCTTATACATTTCTTTACTGGTCTGGGGACGTCTTCCAATATCAAAATCTTCTTTTAAAAATCCTTTGGTAGAAGGAGCTTTTTCCAGTCCGAAGGAGCTCACATTAACTCTTGTATATATTTTATAAGTAATGATTACCGGTTCATTATTATATACAGTATTTTTATCAGGTACAGCTAAAATAAAAAGATTTTCATCTAAAGAACCGTTGGTTTGTGAAACAGCAGAATCTTCATTTCTTTTGGAAGCAGCAGACTGCTGCGCTGATTTTATTACTGTAATCTCAATAGGTTTAGTTGTATACTCCTTATTTCCTGCTCTTACAGTTATCCCTCCAATGGTAAAAGTTCCGACTTTAGTGGCCTGATAATGATAACTAATGGTTTTGGAAGCAGACATTTTCCCATTGATAAATTGAATATTCTGGGAAGTACTGCTGCCTAAATAGTGGGCAAAATCGTTCATATCAGGAAGCTGAGGTGACCCGGCAGATTTATAATCACTGCCGGATAGTTCTACCTTTAAATCAAACTGCTGATTAAGACCCACTCTGATCTTATTTACATATGCCCTTATTTCCAGATCATCCGCCCATAAACAGGGTAGTATAATAAGCATACAAAAACTAATAAAAACAGTTTTTATGTCCCTAATTTTCATTCTACCAGTCCTTTTCAACTCTAGTTTTACCCTGTGCCTGCACTCTTTTTTTCTTCATCTTTTCCTGATTTTCCTTTAATGCCTGCAGTATGCGTTCAGCCTCTTCTTTGGAAATTTTCTTTTCCTGAGACTGCTGTTCTTGCTGATCCTGTTTTTCACCCTGTTGCTGTTCCTGCTGCTGTTCCGGCTGCTGTTCTTTTTGCTGATCCTTTTTATCCTGATCTTTATTTTTCTGTTGCTGTTTTTGCTGTTTCTGCTCCTGCTGTTGCTGCTGATTCTGTTGATTTTTATTACTTGCATTCTGTTTCAATTTATTACGTACAAATTCCAGGTTATACTTTGCATCTTCATCCTCAGGATTCAGTTTTAAAGCCTGTTTATAAGCCTGAATACTTTCAGCAAGTTTGCCTGACTTATACAGTGTATTACCAATATTATAGTAAGAATCTGCCTGAAGATCAATCTCTTTGGAATCTAAGGATTTATAATAAGCCTCCAGAGCTTTCTCAAACTTCTTTTTTTTGTATTGAACATCCCCGATATTAAACTGTATTAACGGAGAAGCCGGGTTGTCCAAAAGTGCATCCTGATATTTATTTTGAGCTTCATCATATTTTTCTTCATGGAACAGCTGATTTCCCTCTTTTACCTTTTCCCGGTCAGACTGAGAAAAAGCTGTTACCGGCAGCAGTAACAAAAAAATGACAAATTTTAATCCTCTTCTTTTCATAACTCCTCTATATTCTATTCAAAACGTCCCTTCCAGGCTTTTTTCACTCTTTTCTTTTCTGAGAGTACGAGTTCCCATCCTAACAATATCAGCACAAAAGCAATAACAGGTTGAAACCGGTCCTCAAACTGAGTATACTGCCTGGAAGAAAGAGATTTCTTCTCCATTTTTAATATATCACTATAAATTTTATCCAGTTCCGCCTCACCTGGAGAAGCCCGGTAATATTTCCCTTCCGTTTCCAAAGCAATTTTTTCCAGGGTAAGTTCATCTAGTTTGGTCATTACCACTTCACCATTTCTATCCTTCTTATATCCTGTTCTATTGCCCTGTTTATCAAAAACAGGTATGGGCACTCCTTTGCGGGAACCAATACCAACAGTATAAATAACCACTCCCTGTCGGGAAGCAAGTTTTGCTGCATCAAGGGGTTTGCCGATATGGTCTTCCCCATCAGTGATTAATATCAATATTTTATGTTTTCGTTCCTTTTCATCAAAACAACTCAATGATTTCTCCATGGCTGCGGCTATGGCAGTTCCGGGGATCGGCATAATATCAGGTTCCATTGCATCAAGAAACATTTTGGCTGCACTGTAATCCAGGGTAAGCGGACATTGTACAAATGCTTTTCCGGCAAAGCCTACCAGAGCAACTCTGTCTCCCTGAAATTTATTTATCAGACTGCTAATCTCATGTTTAGCTTTCTGTAACCGGTTGGGTTTGATATCTTCTGCAATCATGGATTCGGAAAGATCCAGGGCTATAACTATGTCCTGTCCTTCCCTTTTTATCTGTTTCATTTTTGTACCCAACTGAGGTCTTGCAATTGCTATGATTAGTAAGAAAACAGCAATAATTATAATAATTCTTTTCCAGATCTGACGGCTTCTGCTTACATAACCGGACAGTTTTTCTACCAGAGCAAGATTGCCGAAAACTTCCATCGCTTTTTTCTTCTGTCTGAAAGCCCAGATAAAAAACAAAATTAACAAGGGAATTAAAATCAATACATAGAGAAAATGTGAAAATCCAAATCGAAACACTTCTTACCTCTCTGTTCTTTAAGGTATTTTACGAAATTTTGTATGTGCCAGTACAATCTCTCCTATGAGTAAAAGCAACGCTGCCAATACAAAATAGTAGAAAAGCTCTGAATATCTGGTATATTCTTTTACCTCTATCTTTGTCTTTTCCATATCATCTATCTTTTTAAAAATTTCTTGTAATCTTTGACGGTCATCAGCTCTGAAATATTCACCACCAGTCATGTTAGAAACCTCCTTTAAGGTCTTTTCATCAATATCAATTTTCATAGGCACATATCTCTTACCAAAAACAGGATCATCAACCGGATACAATGCACTGCCATGTCCACCGGCTCCGATGGCATAAATCTTTATATCAAAGGTCCGGGCAAGCTGTGCTGCAGTTATAGGATCAACCTCCCCTTTGTTATTCCTTCCGTCAGTAAGGAGCACAATAACCTTTGATTTTGCTTTACTGTTTCGCATTCTGTTTACCGCAGTAGCCAGCCCCATACCTATAGCTGTACCATCCTCTATCATACCTACTTTTATTTTATCCAAAAAGTTCAGTAAAATTCCATAATCAAGAGTAAGAGGACATTGAGTGAATGCATCTCCTGAGAATATAACCATACCGATACGATCGTTTTTTCTCCCCTTTATGAAATTCTCTGCATCTCTTTTTACTGCTTCTACCCTATTAGGTTTAATATCTTCTGCCAGCATGGAACTGGAAATATCAAGTGCCAGTACAATATCAATACCCTGAGTTATAACCTCTTCACCGGTAATACCGGATTGAGGCTTGGCAAAAGCAGTTATAAGCAGGGCTAAAACCAGCATACGAAGGCCAAAAAGAAAATGGCGGGCCCTTGCCGGACCGGAGCGGTTTGTTTTTCGGGCAAAACCAAGATGAGAAAAACGTAATGAAGCTGTAGTCCGATCCCTGTATTTGATATACCACCAGATCAATAATGGTATCAAAAATAATAACAGTAAAAACTGAGGATCTTCAAAACGAAATATCATTTTTCTCCTTGTGTATTAACTTCTTCTCTGTTTTCCTGCATTTCTTCAGTGCTCTCTTTATGATTCTTTTCTTCCGAACCCTCTTCTGTTTCTGAAGAATCTGGAAAAACATTATCAGATTCTCCAGACTTTTCCTGCTGTTCTTCTATGGGTAGCACCTTGGTCCTGTCAACAATGGTATAAGCAGTCTGCAGTATCTGCACGTTAGTATCCGGTTCAGGTATTACTTTTGCAAACTTTACCATATCACTGGTAATAAATAAATTTTTTATCAACTCATAAACCTCTGCATCAATACGAATCTTATTTAATTCCTCCATGATCTCAGGAGTGGTTCTTTCCAGGGCCGGAATATAATACCTGCCTTCAAAATATACACGGACTGTTTCTGAGATTTTAACATAATATAGTTTTATATCGCCATTTTCTAATAATTTAGATGCTTTAATTCTGTCCAAAGACTCAAACGCTACTTCATGCGGCGGCCGAGGTGGAGGTTCTTTTTTGGGAAAGATCGATTTGCCCATTTTCTTTCTCCGGTAGACGAAAAATGCCGCAGTTGCAACTGCCAGAATACCCAATCCCAGAGCTGTCCACTTTCCCCATACCTCCCACCAGAGAAAAGGCAGTTCAACTGGAGCTTTTATATCCTTGATATCTCCCTCTTCACTTGGTTTCATGCTCTCTACTGTAATCTCAATCTTTCTGGTTGCCAGTTTTTTATACGCCGTATCACTGGTTTCCTTATACTGTACTTCTAATGGAGGGATAACGAATTTACCGGTAGTAAAGGTTGATATGGAATACTCTGCCTGGGAAACAATCATATCATCCTCTTTTCGCGGCTTGAATTCCTCATAATCTCTTATTTCAAACCCTCCTAAATTAGCTCCCATCCCCGGCATTTTAAGTGTAATATTTTTATCATGAACTACTTTAACTTTGTAGTTAATGATATCCCCAATTTTTATCCTGGACTTGTCAACAGAAGAAGATAATGATATCCTCTCCTGACCGGAAACATTAACTGAAATCAGCAGGTATAATGCCAATAATAAAATTATAAATTTACCGGATTTTTCACTTATGTATATTTTTCCACTACTTGATACGATCACTGTAAATTTCCACTCCTTCGGTTTTCATCATACGCTGTATAAGCTCATTATATTTATTCTGTTGTCTTTCTCTCACCATATCCTGTGCTGCCTGCTCTTTTACTTCTGAAAATGGTTTCTGTCTGGTGATATTGCCCTCATCATCCTTCTCTGCATATTTTTCTTTATGGGCTTTATAATACATCTCCACGTCATCAGGGGTAATGTCAAGATCTGAGGCTATCTCATTTTCAATATATTTCTGCACCATTAAATTCTTTTTAGCCTGAAAAGTGCCTTCAATAACATCCCTATTTTTATCCAGCTCCTGGCGTTTTGCTGCATCATAAAACAGCTCTGTTGCTATGTATTGATTCAAAAATTTTAATTTATCTTCCGGTTTTTCAAACTGGGATCTCATATACTCCGGCATCTGATTAATCTGAAACTTTAGATCCCCGGTAGTAATTTCCTGGTCACCAACCTTTGCAATCACAGTTCCCGGACGGGAGGGAACAGTGTCTGGTTCCAAGCTGGCTGCTTCCTCCAGAGCCTGTTTTGCATCTTCTGAGCGCTGCAACCGTTCCAGACAGGCAATGATGCGCTTACTGATCCGGGTTTCCAGACTGCTTTCCGGAAATAAATGTTTGACTTTCAAATAACCGGCCAAAGCATTTTCATAATCATGCAGTCTTTCAAAATAAATATTTGCAATAATATAATGTATATTTGCCCTTACATCATTCTCTACAGTGTAAGTATCAAGATAATGCTGATATTCACTGACTGCCTGTTGATACAATTCCCGATTATACAGCGCATTGGCATACTCTCTCACCTTCTCGCCTGGGATACCTTGTTTCTCAGTTTCAGAACAAACTGCCAACACAGAAATAATGATCATACAAATAAAAAATTTAACTATTTTATTAAATCTCATCATTTAACCCCTTAACCTATTAATCAGCAATTTATAATCTATTACTTTTGTTTCTTACATTTTAACTCTTTTTCTGAAACTCTTAAGTTCTGACGTTCTAAAATTTTGTTTTTTCTTTGATCTTTTTTCTTTTATCTTTCATTTATCTGAACCTCTTCGCCCTCATTCGGAAAAATTTTATTAACGGCTCCACATAAGACTGATCAGTTCTGATTATTATGGAATCCACATTCATGGATTTAAAAAGTTTATCCCTTTTCATCAAAGATGCAGAACTCTCATTTTTAAACATATTCCGTACTTCAGGGTCGGAAGTATCAAGCACCATTCTTTCCCCGGTTTCAAGATCTTCAAATTCGATAAATCCAATTGAAGGCAAGTCCATTTCTCTGGGATCAATAATATTGATAGCTACAATATCATGTTTTTTATTTACTATCCTTAATTGATTGGCATAATCTTTGGATATAAAATCGGAAATCATAAACACCACACTTCTTCTCTGTACCACCCGATTTAGATATTCAAGTGACATACCAATGTCTGTTTTCTTGTCTTCTGGTCTGAAATAAAGAAGTTCCCGCAAGAGTCTCAGAACATGGCTTTTCCCTTTTCTGGGTGGAATAAATTTTTCAATCTTATCTGTAAAAATTATCAGGCCGACTTTATCGTTATTTTTAATAGCGGAAAAGGCCAGTAAGGCACAAATCTCGACTCCGATCTCCCCTTTCATTCTCTCAAAGGTACCGAACTCCCCGGAACTGCTGGCATCCACCATGAGCATTACTGTCAGTTCCCTTTCTTCTTCGAATATCTTAACATAGGGTTTTCCGGACCGGGCAGTTACATTCCAGTCAATAGTCCGTATGTCATCCCCGATCTGATATTCCCGCACTTCTGAGAATTCCATTCCCCGGCCTTTAAAGACCGAATGGTATTCCCCGGAGAATACATCATTAACCAATCCCCGGGTAGTTATCTCAAGACGTTTTACCTCTTTTAATATCTCTTTTGGAATCATAGCTACTGATTTACGGAACCTCTATTTTATTTAATACTTTGCGGACCACATCTTCTGCAGTCATTTCTTCTGCTTCCGCTTCATAGGTTATAATGACCCGATGACGTAGAATATCCATACCAACTGCCCGTACATCTTCTGGGGTAACATATCCTCTCCTATGCAAAAAAGCATGCGCTTTGGCTGTTTTTACCAGGTAAATTGAAGCTCTGGGAGATGCACCAAACGCTATAAGCTCGACCAGATCATCCAGACCATACTTTTCCGGACTTCGGGTGGCAAACACAATATCAATAATATATTTTTCAATTTTTGGATCAATATAAATTTCCTCCACCACATTACGTGCTTTTATAATATCTTTGGGAGTTACCACTGCATCTATACCAGGTTCAGGACCGGTGGACATTCTCCTCATGATTTCTAACTCTTCTTCAGGAGTGGGATAATCAATTGAAAGTTTGAGCATAAACCTATCCACCTGTGCTTCCGGAAGCGGGTAAGTGCCCTCCTGTTCAATGGGATTCTGAGTAGCCAGCACCAGAAAAGGATCATCAAGAGTGAAGGTGTTTTCTCCAATAGTAACAGTTCTTTCCTGCATTGCTTCCAGCAGAGCTGACTGTACTTTAGCCGGTGATCTGTTTATCTCATCTGCCAGAATAATATTGGAAAAGATGGGTCCCTTTTTGGTAGTAAATGTCCCTTTTTTCTGATCAAAAATAAGCGTACCCACCAGATCTGCTGGTAAAAGATCCGGAGTAAATTGTATACGGTGAAAATTACTCTCTATGGCAGCAGAAAGCATTCTCACCGTTAAGGTCTTAGCCAGACCCGGTACCCCTTCCAATAATACATGCCCGTTGGATAACAAACCAATCAGCATCCTTTCCACCATATACTTCTGGCCTACTACTACTTTGCCGATTTCATCTGTGATCTTTTTCACAAATACACTTTCTTTTTGAATTTTCTTGTGTATAGCTTCAATGTCTTTATCCATGCATCCTCCTATAAATTATCTCATTCTATAGTATTCTTTGAATCTTTATCTCTTTCTTCTTTGCCCTTTTTAAGAAACCTCTTTGAGGACTTTTTGTCTTCTTCCTCTTTCTTTTCCCTCGCTTTTCTTTCTTGAGCACAATGAGTTTCCAAAATTGTCTCTACGGTTGTATAGGCCTCATCCACCTCAGCCTGAGTTGCCTTTTTTCCGGAAAATTTCACCACATCTGCTTTGGAAAACAGTGCCTTTGATTTCCGTATCAAATCTTCTTGCAGCTCTTCGGAAGAAAGCAAATGTATTAATTCGTCTGTTGTTGTCTCCAGAGCTGAGATTTCATATTTTTCGGACAGGTATTTACGAAATAATTTTGAAAGGATAGTGAATGACTCATTTTTATCACCAGAGCTTAGATCAACCATATTTTTTAATTCATCCAGATATTTCTCTTCAAGTATCTGAACTTCTTTTTCTCCCTCTTCAGAATCTGCTCTTTTTCTATAAAAATAATATATTCCAGTCCCTCCTGTAATCACAATGATCAATCCTGCTGATATCCATATCCAGGGTATTTGTATTTCTCCTCTTTCAGGTACTGCAGAAACAGCTTCTATCCCTATTCTTTCTGTATTCAGATTATAAGTTTTACCGCTCAGTTTATCATCATAGGATACACCCACAGTTTCAACATACCCCATTCCCAAGGATAAAGGCCGCACTCTGTAAGATATCTCTTTAATGGCTTTTACACCATCCTCAGTATCAATAGTTTTATTAGATGCAGATGATCCTACGATTTCCAGATTGGAAAGGATTGGTTCTTCAATTTCTTTTATTTCAATATAATCAATATCTCCCTTCCAGGTAAGCCGTACAGTTAATTCAGATGTCCGATTTAACGGTATCTGTTTTGGGTCGACAGATGTTGAGAGAGTTACTGCAGTTCTCAGTTTAGCCTGCAGGGAATCAGACTGTATATCAGCCCGAACATAAGAACCACTCAAAAAAATAACCAATATTATTAGTATCCTCATTATCATGCCCCTTGTTATCCATCCAACAATTTTTATTTATTCTAACTTAAAACCAAAATAAATGTTCCGTAAAAAATACTCTAAGTAACTCAATTTTTCAAGTATTTTTTATCTTTTCTTGATCTTTGACTTAAAAGAGAAAATTTTTTATATTAATTTAAGTGTATAAATTTCATATTAAAATTATTCTATAGGGGTATATTCATGGCAGAAAGAAAGGGGTTGGACAACCTGAGTATTAAAGCAAGAGAGAAAGAAATTAATATTATAAAATATTTTTTTGATGAATTCGGGGAGCCTGCATTTCGTACAATTCAAAAATACCAATTTTCCATTGGATATCAGAAAGGCTATGAACTATTAAATACTTTATTAAGCAATAAAAAATTTTCAAAACCCAAATTCTGGAAAGATCCTGTTTGCGGGGTAAAAAAATTTCTCATCAGTTATTTCAAACAGCGAGGTGGGAATATGCCCGAAATATGGTCTGAGAATAATACTGTTTATCTGAAAACCGCTGCTGAAGTCTTCTGTATCACTGAAGAAGCGGAAAAAAATGCCTTACAATGCCACGATGATATCTGTAATATTTACTGCCGTTCTTTTGTAGGGGGATTGACAGGTATTTTTGAAGATATCTTTCCCGGATTGATTATAAATTTTTATAATGTAAGTTCCCGTCGGGATGGAAAACACAGTGATTGTGTAGAAGGATTTCAAGTTAAGCATTTTTGATATACTAGCCTGATCAAGTTATCAATCAGTAAATATGTAAATATTTTTTTCACTACATCAGGTATGGGGAATAGTAATGTCTATAGGTATTTTGTACGAATCAGTTGAATGGTCAAACCAGCATCTTTGTGATTTAATCAACGGCTCTGATATAAAGACAGAGTTAATAAATCTGGAAACTGGATCGGTATCTTTTCAACGTATTCTTCAACACAGACTCATTGTAAATCGGCTCTTCCCCAGTGCTCCTTTACGGGGATTTAAAAATTCATTCAGTATTGCCAGGAATGTTCTGAAAGTCATTGATGATCAACAAATCCCTATGATAAATCCTTTTGCAGCATATGCATATGACTGCAGTAAAATATGTAGCATGCAGGCCTTGAGTAAAAAAACTATACCTGTTCCAAAAAGTCTTGCTTATTTTTCCTCTACTGATCAGCTTCATTTAAAGGACCTTCCCTACCCTAATGTCTTAAAACCGGATTGCTGTGGCCGTTGTTATAATACTTATATACTAAACAATCAGCAAGACCTGAAAGAAACACTGCAAAACATTCCTGAGCAACCCTATATAATCCAGGAGTATATCAAACCAGTAAAAAATTTCACCACAAGAATTGAAATTGTAGGTAAAGATATTATGACTATAAATAAACGATATCTGGGTTCAAATGGTTTATCCGGCTATCATGCAGGATCTGTTTTTAAAGACTACCCGGACTGCCCGGATAAAATTATTAAGTCTTCTTTCAAGGCTCTGGCAACACTTCATATTGATATGGGAAGCCTGGATATAATAGAGACTGATAATGATCAATTTCATATTATTGACGTCAATGCAACCTCAAATTTTTCAGAAGATAATGTAGAAATGCTGGGTTTTGATCCCATAAAAGTTATGGCAGAATACATTATTAATCAATATGCTTCTATTGATAAAAGTAAATGATTATTGATATATGGCATGATCAAAATTATGTTGAAAGTTTTTTTATAACTATCGAAATTCGGAATCAGTATCAATATCATAATCATAATCAACATAATCAAAAAGAAAACATTATGAAATAAATAGCACAATTTTATCACCATAAATATAAGGAGACATGAAATGAAAAAAAACTTTATATATAATCTAATTATTTTTCTGGTAATTGTATTTTATATATCATCACCCGCTCAGGAGCGAAGTGCGCAACCTGCCAGTTTTAATAAAATTCACACATACAAAGGATACAACTCTAACAAACCAGTTGAAGTTATGAACAGAAAAACAAAAAATCTAGATTATATTAACCTTTCGGATATAAAAGTTTCGGATAACTTTTGGAATCCACGCATCAAAAACAATCATCTGGTATCTTTCATTAATATGCTCAATAGGTATGAGAAAAAAAACAGTAGACCGAATGCAAAACTTCTGGAAGCAGGCGCATATATTCTTCATAAGAATCCCGATCCTGAACTGCAAAGCAGACTTGATTCCAGCTTTAACAGGCTTATTGAATACTATATTCCCGCCGGTCAGGTTAGGGAATGGAATAGAATGCTTAACGGTGATCTCTACGGTGCCGGGCATTTTATTGAGGCCTCGATAGCTTATTTTAATGCAACTGGCAGAAAGAAAATATTAAATGCTGCCAGACAGGTGGCTGATGATATATATTCTCATTTCGGTCATAAAAAAAGACAGGAAATCTCTCAGCATGAAGAAGTGAAAATTGCCCTGCTGCGTATGTACGAGCTGACAAAAGATCAAAATTACCTTGACCTGGCAAAATTCTTTATTAATGAGCGGGGGCATTCACATAATGGGCGCAAACTGTACGGTGAATATGCCCAGGATCATAAGCCGGTTATTGACCAGAAAGAAGCAGTGGGACATACTGTTAGAGCGATGTACCTGTATACACCTCTCGCTCACCTGTCAACCTTGACCGGAGATGCGGATTATAGTAAAACTGTCGATAGGATATGGAATAATGCGGTTTATAAAAAGACCTACCTGGTTGGTCATGTAGGTACTTACCGTGATCATGAATCATTTGGTGAAGATTATGAATTACCCAATCTCAACTGCTGGAATGAAACCTGTGCAGCTGTAGGTAATGTATTCTGGAACTACCGCATGTTTGAGCTGCATCGCGAAGCTAAATATATTGATATGATGGAAAAAATTCTGTACAATGCCGTACTTTCAGGAGTATCTCTTGATGGTCGGGAATACTTTTACCAGAATCCTCTGAAATCACTTGGTCAATTCGAACGTCATTCATGGTACGGACCAAATTGTTGTCCCCCGAATCTGGCAAGACTTATTGCATCACTAGGTAAATATATTTATGCAAAAAGTGATGACGATTTATATGTTAACCTTTTTATTGGTAGTGTAATCAAGACCAGTATTAATGGCAGATTAGTACAGCTTAGCCAGAAAACAGCATATCCCTGGCAGGGCAAGATTACACTGGACATTATTACTGAAGAGGATGTTCAGTTTTCTTTGCATATTCGTACCCCCGGATGGACAAAAAATCAACCGATGCCCGGGGATCTGTACAATTATTCCACTGAAATTGATATTCCATTTACTATTAAATTAAATGGTAAACTGGTTTCCTGTGAGAAGAAAAAAGGATATGCTGTAATTACAAGACAATGGCAGAAAACTGATGTCATTGAAATTGAAATGGATATGCCTGTACGTAAAGTTCTTTCAAATTCACTGGTTGCTGATAATACTGACATGATAGCACTTCAACGCGGTCCGCTGGTATACTGTGTTGAAGGAGTTGATAATAAAGCTAAGGTATTTAATCTTTATATTCCCCCTGATGCAAAATTCAACGCTGTTTATAGTAAAGAATTGCTAAATGGAGTGGTATATGTTACTGGTAATATAAAATCACTGAACCGTGGAAAGGATAAAGTTAGTATTGAAGAAAAAAAACATACACTGGTAGCCATACCCTACTACTCATGGGCAAACCGGGAACCTGCTGAAATGAGTGTATGGCTGGCAGCTGACAAATCCAGGACCATTCTGCCTCCTGTTCCCTCGATAGCTTCAAAATCAACAGTCAGTTCATCATATGGCAAGGGAACAATTAAAGATAATTACCCCGGAGGTGATGTACCAAGTGTTGCACAACGCTTCTATCCCAGCTCACAAGCCGGTGATGTTGGATTTGAAGCCTTATATGATCAGGTGCAGCCGGTAAACTCATTTGATGGATCTTCTACTTACCTGAGACTGCATCCTCAATCAGGTGATGAAGCATGGGTACAATATAATTTTGACCAGGAATATGAAATATGCGAAGTCGGGGTATTTTGGAAGGATGATAAGCAGTATTGCAGTATGCCGGTAACATGGAATCTTGAATACCGTTCAGGTGACAGCTGGCTGCCGGTTGAAATTAAATCTGATTATACTGTGATAAAGGATTGCTTTAATACAGTTACTTTTAAACCTGTAACAGCATCAGCCTTAAGAATGAATATCAAACTTAAGGGACTGCACTATAAAAAAGGCGAACTGGGTCCACCCGATGGTAATTATTTGCCAGAAAATCTTACCTGGTACGAGTGTGGAATTATTGAATGGGTTGTAAGGTGAAATTTGTTATACTTTTCTAATGCAGATCGACAGATCCCTGCCAGTAGAATTCATCTCAATTGCAGTATTCGGTTTCAGGTCTGTCTCAAAACAAAAATTAATCCGATGAATTAAAATATGAAATCAACTCATTACTATATGTAGCATTACTTATAATAAGCTAAGGAGGAAAAAATGAAAAAACAAATTTCTCACAATTTAATTATAATCTTGATTCTTTTCTCATTCGCATCATTAACTGCTCAGGACAGGAATGTAGAACCTGTTAAATTTAATAAAATTTCTGAACATCTTTATGAAATAACCGGAGGTCGAGGTGCCCGCAGCGGAGCCTACATTGGAGATAACGGAGTTCTCATAATTGATGCCAAGATGACAGAAGAATCCGTTGATCAAACTTTCCGCGAACTGAGGGAAATAACTGATAAGCCAATTAAATATCTAATTAATACCCACAGTGACGGAGATCATGTAAATGGAAATCAGTATTTTCCTGCTTCTGTTACTATCATTGCCCATGAAAACTGCCGGAAAGAATTTTTCCATAAAACCAGAGATGGTTCACCCTCCCGCTGGAATAAACCGGAACTGGCACCTTTTATTCCTTCGCTTACTTTTAAAGAAAAACTGAACATATACCTTGGTTCAAAAAAAACTGAACTATGGTATTTTGGTATTGGTCATACTACCGGTGATATAGTTGTTTACTTCCCGGAAGAAAAAACCGCTTTCCTGGGAGATCAAATATTTTTAAACCGGCCTCAGCTTATTCATACCTACAAAGGAGGCAACTCATTCAAACATGTGGAAACCCTGACCAGAATGCTGGATACTCTTGATGCTCAGCAGTTCTGTAGTGGACACAGCAACATAACAGACCGTAAAGGAATCAAAGAACAGATTAAAAATATTAAAGGGTATCAGGAAAAGGTGAAGCGTTTGATTGATTCCGGTATGCCGTTAGAAGAGATAAGTAAGGAATTTAAAGATAAAGAAGGAAGTCTTTCTCCCAGCATAAATTCATCCTTTAATATGCCATTCACCCGTTCTGCCAAACAATTCTCATAACAGTGATTTTCCTCCGTCATGCTGATACTCACTGCCTTCTCTTTTAACATATTCACATATCCTCTACTGCAATACTGTATCCCACGATCTGAATGATAATAGGCCTGTCGACTATAGCCAAAAAAATTACAAATTCTACTAACAGAATGTCTCATGCCGATCTCTTGTCCTTTAACGATCGTTTTTCGGACGCTCTCTGACCAAAGTTTTTTTTAAGTCTATCTGATAATGTTCCTCTGTTGCCTCAACTAATGACTCTAAAGCCAGTATCTTTAAATGCGCCTTGGCTAAAGCTGACTCCAATTGCTTTTTCTCGGACGATAACTCCTTGAGCTTATCTCTTTCCTCTCGCATCTCTACCCTCACTACTTTGTTTAATAAATGATTCTTACCATACTTTCTTATCCATCGGTGAACGGTAGCCGGTCCCTTAATATCATAAATCTTACGGGCTTTTGCAATACTAAACTTTCCAGATTCAATTTCGGAAATTACTTTTAACTTAAATGCTTCACTGTAACGGTATACTTTCTCTGGTCTTGTCATAGATTAACCTCCTTTTTCTGTCAACCTATTTCAGGACAAGACACAAGACATTTTAAATCAAAAACCGTTAATCGTTTATCTTTAATAAGTTAAAAGAACACAGTAGATTAAAAAACACCCACCTGAATCCTCCCTCAAGGGAGGACTTTACAGTATCTCTCCCCTTGAGAGCCTGTCCCGAGTTTATCGAGGGAGGAGACCCTCGGCTCAAGCCGAGGAAGAGGGGTGTCTAGATTTCTAAAATCAAAAATCGTCAATCGTAAATCATTATTAAGTATCCGCAGGGGCAGAAATAAAACCCCGGGTGTCTGTTTCTCAAGACCCCGGGTGTTTTGAATGATAAAACAACATTTTTCACTTTTTCCTTTTACCTTATTTTATCTTTTATGCTTTATCTTTTTATGTCCATTATACATTATTCATTATTCATTAATAAAAAATCACCCCACTCTGATCAAATCATACTTCCCCTTATATCGTTTCTGATACGTTTGCTTGATCACAGTACTCTCTTGTCTGGAGAGTGTATGATCCTCTTCCACTAATGCGAATGCTTCCTGACGGGCCGGTTCCAGAAGATGCTGATCAGTCATCAAATTAGCAATCTTCAGATTCAGTGCTCCATGCTGTCTGGTGCCGAAAAGTTCACCTGGTCCTCTAATCTGCAGATCCTCTTCAGCAATTTTAAACCCATCATTTGTTTTTGTCATAACATCTATTCTCTTCATGGCTGTATCAGTGAGATACCCATAGGTTAAAAGTATGCACATGGATTTTTGTTTTCCGCGTCCCACTCTGCCCCGTAATTGATGAAGCTGAGTAAGGCCAAACCGTTCAGCATGTTCAATCAGCATTACCGTAGCATTTTTTACATCTATTCCTACTTCAATAACAGTGGTTGATACAAGTATCTGTATGTCACCAGCTTTGAAATCCTGCATTACTTTTTCTTTTTCCTCCCCCTTCATTCTGCCGTGCAGCAGTCCAACAGTAAACTCCTGAAAAACTTCCTCAGATAATTCGCAGTATCCATTAGTTGCTGCCTGCAAATCCAGTTTCTTAGATTCTTCCACCAAGGGATACACAATGTATACCTGTTTGCCTTTTTTAACTTCATCGCGTATATACTCATAAATCACCGGTTTTTTATCCTCACGTCTCCATATTGTCCTTATCGGAAGCCTTCCCTGTGGCATTTCATTTAAAACGGAAATATCCAGATCGCCGTAGAGAGTCAACGCTAATGTACGTGGAATGGGAGTAGCAGTCATCACCAGAACATCCGGATTATTCCCCTTTCTCCCTAATACCGCTCTTTGCATTACCCCAAACCGGTGCTGTTCATCAATGACTGCAAATCCAAGGTTATCAAACTCTACACCTTTTTGCACCAGTGCGTGAGTGCCTACTGCTATATTGATATCTCCCTGGGAAAGTCTCTCTAAAGCATCTTTTTTAAATGAACTTTTTTTAGATCCTTTGAATAATTCAACCTTTACTCCCAGATTTTCCAACAGAGAATGAACAGTAATATAATGCTGTTCAGCCAGTATTTCAGTCGGTGCCATTAAAGCAGCCTGATATCCGTTTTCCACCGCTATCAGCATGGCAATCAGAGAAACAATTGTTTTTCCCGATCCCACATCTCCCTGTAGTAAACGGCTCATTTGTTCTCTGGATTTCATATCCTGTCGTATTTCACGCGTCACTCTTTTTTGTGCTTCAGTCAGTTCAAAGGGCAGGCGGTCCACTAATTGACTGGTAAGCTCCCCTACTCTGGTGAATTCAATGCCCTGCCCTGAAATTCTCACTTTTTTCCGCTGCAGAGCAAGATATAACTGGATATAAAACAGTTCTTCGAATTTCAGCCGTTTTCTTGCTTTTTGAAGTTCATGCCAGTTCTCAGGAAAATGAATATTGTGAATAGCTTCAGTATAGCTCATTAATGAATATTTTTTAATTATGGATTGTGACAAAGTTTCACTGATTTTTCCCTCCAGATTCTGAATCGCTTGCTGTATTACCCTTCTGAATCCACGGCTGTCAAATCCTTTTCTTCTTAGTTTTTCAGTAGAAGGATAGAGAGGAACTATACATCCGGTGTGAAGAGGATCTGTTTCTCCTTGTTCAGAAATTTTATCATATTCAGGGTGAATCAGCTGCGGACCCCGATAATAAGTTACTTTTCCGCTGAACGCAATAATTTCACCCACTTTGAATACATTCTGAATATAGTGAATCCCCTGAAACCATACACATTGTAAAATACCGGTTCCATCTCCGACCATTACAATAAAACGCTTTTTTCTTCCCATTACTTTTTCCCGGGAAAGGACTTTTCCTGTTACAGTTACCTGCTGGTCTTTTTTTAGGGAATTTATTTTTACCAGATTACTGCGGTCCAGATACTTTCTGGGAAAATAAGTAATTAGATCTTCAGTATCTTCAATATTAACTTCTTCCAGAATCTCAGCCCGCTTAGGACCGATTCCTTTGATATATTGTACTGATGTATCAAGATTTAAGTATTTTGATGACATTTCTTTTTTTACTTTTGATTACTGACATGAGAAAAAATGACAACTGACCACAAACCGCTGACCACCCATCACAACACGGTCTGCGGTCAATCCTGTCAAATATGCTAAAGTGATCAAGTTCTTGAGTTCTATAGCACTGATTACTTGCAATGGTAGCTGGTTACTGACTGCTCACTTTCTCAGGTTCTCAAGCTCTCAAGCTCTAAAGTTCTAACGCTCTGAATTCTTTATCACCACTTTAACCTAACAGTATACTCCACCTCAACCTCTCCATCTTCAGGAACAGTAACCACAGATTCAGCAGTATAAGCATCTTTTCTGAAAAAGGAATGTGATTTCTGAATGATCTCCCAGTCACCCCAGAAATGCTCCACAATTACAATTTCCACTTCACTTTCTTTATGGTTGCGGAGATTGATCTGATACTTATCTTCACGCACCCTGCTTCCTATTTTCTCACTGAATATCTTTTTCCATTCCCCTACAATATCAAAGGCATTCCCCAGATAGATGCGTACAGTTTCATCAGCAGGAGTATGATCAATCTGATCTTCTCCAATAAATTCCTGGGCTCCGTCAACATCCTTTTTATACACTCTTACCTTTCCCTTAGGTAAAGGCAAACCTAATCCACTGGTCTTGCTGTTCTGAAACTCCAGGTTCACCCGGACTTTATCTTTATGTCGCTGTCCGTCATAAATATATACTTTTTTTGTCTGAGCTCTGGTTTGGGGAAATAAGCTCAGCTGCTTGGTCTGATTATTTTTAAAGGTTGACCGACGGTTAAGGGTATAAAGATGATATTCAAAAAAAGCCTTTTCTTCAAACTGAGGCTCTGCTGCCAGGGCTTCCATTTTTGCAGCCCTTGGTATTCTATATTGCTTCTTTTTTTCAATAGTATGTACATCTCCTGCAATTAATTTCACCTTGGCATTCTCATAGGTATTGCCAGAGTTGTTCTGGATGGAAACCCATCCGGACAATTCCATAACCTTATCGTCTTTATCCACTACCCCAACATATTCTGCCTGCCATTGCATGCCATTGGTCAGGTAACTGATCTCTGTTTTGTGATTCTTTTCCCCCTTGTTGTTCACCAGCCAGACCAGAGTGGGCCGGATAATCAATCCTTCCGGAAGTTCAGGAAGATTAAAATACTGAATGATATCATTTGTAATTATTTTTATCTCATCTGATTTATTCTTTATCACTATATTTGAATCTTCAGCGCTGAGTAATGTACCTTCAAAAACATCTCCTTGTCTGGTAACAATCTGAATTGCCTGATCCAGGTATTTTTTCATTATCTTACTGGAACTTACCAGATCATATTCAAAGTTCTGTTCCAGTATAGTTAATTTATCAGGAGAAGTTATGGATTTAAAATGTACAGAGGTAGGTTTTATCCTGGCTGCTACATCTACATAGGCCAATTCTGATGTTCCGGATTTAATTTGAAGATTACGTATCTCACGTATCAAGGCAAGATCATTGTTATAAATTGTCAGAGAAATATTCTGCGAAAACAACAAAAGAGGTATAAAACATAAAATAAAGATAGATTTAATTAAAATTTTCATGGATAAACCTCCTTATTATTAATAAATACTTTTTCCATAATTACATATTTTAGTTTGAACATAATTTACTAAATTTTTTGACTCTTTTTTAACAAACGATATTACATCAAACAAGGATAAATACTCAGCTTATCATTTTTAAATTTTCCTGCAGTTTATCAAATTTTTCCTGAAAATTTATCTGTTTTTTCTTTTCTTTTTCCACTACCTTTTCAGGTGCTTTATTAATGAACTGTTCATTCTGTAGCTTTTGAGTTATTCCCTGCAACAATCCCTGTAAACGATTCATCTCCTTTTCAATCCGTTCTCTTTCTACTTTCAGATCGATAATATCTTTTAAAGGAATAAAAATTTCTAAATCGTGGATAACAGCTGTTGCAGAATTATCCGGCTTGATAATATCGGGGCTGATTTTAATATAGTCTGCCTGAGCTAGCTTTGCAATATCATGTTTACAACTGTTGAGAACATGCAAATGCTCTCTTTTTCCCCTTATTAAAAGATTTATTTCTTTATGAGGGGCAATATTCATTTCTCCTCTGATCTCCCTTACAGCGCTGACTGTATCCTGAAGTATAGTAATCTCAGATTCAATATCTTTATTCCTTAAACTATTATCTACTTCAGGATAGGATTCATACATGATTGACTTGAAATTTTTCTTCTCCCTGGAAAATTCTCTGATAGCCTGCCATATTTCTTCAGAAATAAAAGGCATGAAGGGATGCAGCAGTTTTAATATTTGCTGTAAAACGTACACCAGCACTTCCTGAGCAGTTAGACGTGTTTTATAGTTTTCATTCTTATATAGACGGAATTTTGTTAATTCAAGATACCAGTCACAGAAATCACCCCATACAAAATCATACAAAACCCTGGTGGCATCATTGAACCGGAAGGAATCCAATCCTTTTCTAATTTTCGCAATGGAATACTGTAATCTGCTTAAAATCCATTTGTCATATATAATAAGATCATCTGCATCTGAAAGCTGCGCAGTATCAATTTTAAAATCATCATTTAAATTCATAAGCACAAATCTGCAGGCATTCCATAGTTTATTACAAAACTTCTGTCCGAATTCTACCAGAGTATGATCAAAATTAATATCACCACCCAGAGGAGTAAGATAGACCATAGTCATACGGACTGCATCAGCGCCGTATGCAGGTACTCCTTTTTTATAGGTTGGATTCTCAGATATAAATTCTTTAATATTTTCTTTACTGATACCATTAATAAGCCAGAGCGGATCAGGAGAATTACCAAGTGACTTTGACATCTTTCTACCGGACATATCCCGAATCATACCGTTGAAATATACCTCTTTAAAAGGAATATCTCCCATGAATTCAAGAGAAGCCATTATCATTCGTGCCACCCAGAAGAAAATTATATCAGGACCAGTAACCAGGGTATCAGTGGGAAAAAATTTCTTCAGATCTTCAGTTTTTTTCGGCCATCCCAAAGTACTGAAAGGCCACAACCAGGAAGAAAACCAGGTGTCCAGTACATCTGGATCCTGGACTGATTTTGAACTACCGCATTCAGGACAAGTTTCCGGTTCTTCCCGGCTGACAAATGAATGATTATTTTCACAGGTCCAGACCGGTATTCTGTGTCCCCACCAGATCTGTCTGCTGATACACCAGTCCTGAATATTTTCCATCCAGTGAAAATAAGTCTCTTCCCAGTGTTCGGGATAAAATCTGATTTTTCCGTTTTTAACTGCCTCAATTGCCGGTTCAGCCAGAGGTTTCATTTTTACAAACCATTGTTGTGAAAGAAAAGGCTCTACTACTGTATCACATCTATAGCAATGAGGAGTGGGGGTAATCCTTTCTGCTTCTCCTCTGAGTAAACTCAGTTCTTCAAGATCCTGTAAAATCTTCTTGCGCGCCTCAAACCGATCCAGTCCTTTGTAATTTCCCCCGTTTTTATTTATTTTACCATCCTCGTCAATAACAGATATTTTTTTTAGATTATGCCTTACCCCGACTTCAAAATCATCAAAATCATGGGCAGGGGTTATCTTAACTGCACCACTCCCCTTATCCGGATCAGCATGTTCATCTGCTATGACGGGAATATGTCTGTCCATTAGAGGGAGAACTGCTGTTTTCCCTATTACATTCTTGTACCGTTTATCTTCCGGATGCACAGCCACCGCAGTATCACCCAGCATTGTTTCTGGTCTGGTAGTTGAAACAATAATAAATTTTTCACTTCCCTGTATCGGGTAAGCAATATCCCAGAATTTACCCTGTTTATCAATATAAGAAACTTCCTCATTGGCAAGAGCAGTCTTACACCGGGGACACCAGTTTATTAACCGCCTTCCGCGGTAGATCAACCCTTTCTCAAAAAGACGAATAAATACCTCTTTTACTGCATTACTGAGGCCCTCATCCATGGTAAATCGCTCCCGGCTCCAGTCACAGGACGCTCCTAGTTCACGTAACTGCTGCAGGATGATACCACCATATTTTTCTTTCCATTCCCATACTTTTCCTATCAGTTTTTTCCTACCAAGGTCATATCGGGTTAATCCTTCCTCTTTTAACGCAGCCTCAACTTTATTTTGTGTGGCTATACCAGCGTGATCAGTACCTGGCAGCCACAGAGCTTCACACCCGTCCATGCGTTTCCATCTTATTAATAAATCCTGTATGGTATTATTCAGGATATGCCCCATGGTAAGCATTCCGGTTACATTCGGTGGAGGTATAACTATTGTGTAACTAGGTTTTTTACTGCTTGAATCAACAGTGAACTGATTGCTCTCTTCCCATTTTTTATACCACTTGTCTTCAACTTTTTTAGGATCATACACTTTATCAAGTAATATTTTTGCCATATTCCCTCTTTCAATAAAATCACAATGCATTTACAATATTTAATCTTTGTAATAACAGAATTTTTATAATATAAAGAATTTTTTATATTTTGTCAAATAAAAGAGGAAGCGATTAAATTGGCCACATCGACTCAAAAATAAAGTAACTTTAGAGGAACGAAACTTTTTAAAAAATCGGTCGTTGACTCATAAAAAAATGTAACCCAAAAAGAAAGAATAAAAATTACTTGACAAGGGGCATTTATTTTATTATATTTCGTTAAAAAACGAAATGAAATTATGGATAAACTTGTAAAAACATTCAAAGCCCTGTCAGACAGCAATCGCATCCGGATACTAAAAATGCTGGAAATAAAACCCTTATGCGTATGTGAAATAACCGAGATTCTGGGACTGGCAGCTTCAACTGTTTCCCAACATCTGTCCATCCTGAAACAAGCTGGATTTATTTTTTGTCATAAAGAAAATAAGTATATAAACTACTATTTGAATACAAGAAGTCAGCGGCAATACCTTAAAGAGTTGCTTCCTTTGATTGAAAATTGGATAAGAGACGAAACACTCATTGTCCGGGATCGGGAAAAAGTAAAAGTTGTTAACCGCGATAAAATATGCGGAATATAATTTTTTTATTTAATTAATTCGTTTTCTAACGAAATATAAAGGATAACTATTTGAAGTGGAAAAAAGAATATAAAAAGCTGTTGTTAATAACTTCCGTTTTTTTGGCTGCCTATTTCCTGCCCGTGGAAAAAGCACGATTCATCCAGGCTATTCATGAATCACTGGCACTTATAAAATGGTACGCAAGGGAGCATGTGTTACTTTGTCTGATTCCGGCATTCTTTATTGCAGGAGTCATTAGCGTGTTTGTGAGCCAGGCATCCGTTATAAAATATTTTGGCGCAAATGCAAAAAAATGGCTGGCGTATCTGGTTGCCTCTGTGTCCGGGACGATACTCGCAGTCTGTTCCTGTACCATCCTGCCCCTGTTTTCGAGTATCCATAAAAGGGGTGCGGGACTTGGTCCTGCTATCGCCTTTCTCTATTCTGGTCCGGCTATCAATATACTGGCAATTATTCTGACAGCCCGCATCCTGGGCGCAGAACTCGGTATCGCCCGGGTAGTTGGAGCTGTTGTCTTCAGTGTTATCATCGGACTGATAATGCATTTCATTTACATCAAAGAAGAAAAACAGAAAGCTGAGGACCAGCTCATCATGCCTGAACCGGATGAAACCCGTCCCCTGTGGCAGACAGCCTCTCATTTATTTATTTTAGTTGCAATTCTGGTTTTTGCTAATTGGGGAAAGCCTGTTGAAAGCTCCGGTTTGTGGTACAGTATCTGGTCTGCAAAATGGTGGCTTACAGCGTTTTTCGGCCTGCTTTTCGCCGTGTCTTTGCACCGTATACTCAAAATTCGCTGGCATCATATTCTGATTGCAGGTATACCTGTGGTTATTACAGCTATTGTTCTTAAAGAAAATCCACTGATCCCCTTTACTGTTGCTATTCTCGCTACCTCCATACTTATCAGCCGGAAAGAAGGAGAACCGCAGGAATGGATGGCTTCTACCTGGGAATTTGCCAAACAGATTCTGCCCCTTCTGGCTGTGGGTGTTCTGGTGGCAGGTTTTCTTCTGGGCTCTCCCGAAGGCGGCCAGGGTGTTATCCCCAATCAGTGGATATCCACGCTGGTTGGCGGGAATTCCCTTTTTTCCAACTTTTTTGCCTCCATTATCGGGGCATTTATGTACTTTGCCACCCTCACGGAAGTCCCCATTCTCCAAGGCCTTATAGCAAACGGCATGGGCAAGGGGCCTGCCCTGGCTCTGCTTCTGGCAGGGCCGGCACTTTCACTGCCGAACATGCTGGTAATCCGCAGTGTGATCGGCACAAAAAAAACGATTGTGTTTGTGACATTAGTGGTAATAATGGCAATGATCAGCGGACTTGCTTACGGATATTTGTTTTAAAGGAGACCTACATGAAAAAAATACAGATTTTAGGCACAGGCTGCCCCAAGTGCAAAAAGCTCACAGAGCTGACCGAGCAGGCAGCAAAAGAACTTGGTCAAGACTATAAGATTGAGAAAGTCACCGATATCAACGAGATCATGAACTTCGGCGTGATGATAACGCCGGGTCTGGCTGTGGACGGAGAGGTGAAAGTGGCCGGTAAAATCCCTACTGTAGAAGATATTAAAAAAATTTTGGAGGAGACATGACCTTTACCCAAAACAAAATAGTCAAGTGTGATGCCTGTGGCCAGGAAGTACCACAAAGTAAAATCAGGCATCTTCGATTAAAGACTTGCTGTTCATATCAGCAAGTTCCTGTTTGTAAAATATGCTGGAAAAAACTAAAACCAAAGAAACAGGAGTAATTATATGGTACAATGTTGTAATACAGGAAACCGGCTTGTGTATGCCTGCAGCGGTGGCGCCGATGTGGGTGAAATTGCTGATCGTGTTGCAAGGCAGCTGGTAAAGGAAGGGTTTGCAAAACCATCCTGTCTGGCCGGTGTGGGAGGGCATGTATCAGGGTTTATTGCATCTGCGCAAGGTACAGCGGATAATATCGTTATTGATGGA
>JAWODZ010000119.1:0-4526 GCA_046483025.1 bacterium | reverse complement strand
ATCCCGATGTCATTGTTGAAGTCCTTGAGCGTGCCAATGGAATCTGTGAACGATGTCATAAACCCGCACCCTTTCTGCGACGCAGTGACAACACACCCTACCTGGAGGTCCACCACAGGATATCCCTGGCACAGGGAGGCGAGGATACGGTGGAAAACGCCGTGGCCTTGTGTCCGAATTGTCACCGGGAGCTGCATTTTGGGAAGAAGACGAGTGAATAGATAATTAATAATTTATTATTGCAAATTGAGGCGAAAAACTATGCTATGCCTTTTTACAGAAAAAACCTTGCTTAATCAATTTATTGAAATAATAACACATATCCAGTTTTAAATTGCAACGTATTAAATTAAGCTTACTCAATTAGTATTTTGACATATTACACATTAAAATGCTCAAAACGTTCTGCCAACCGATCCCTGTCCGGCCAGTCTCTCCGGTGATATGGTAGTATAATTTTCTGGTTTTCAAGGGACTGAATTCCATATTTCAACATGGGTCCATCCGTCTCTTCCAGTATGTCATGACGGATTTTAATCATATAATCCGGAGAAATCCCAATAATGGATTGATCAAAGGCCGCATGGTGAATTTTACACAATGAAAGTCCGTTTTGTACAATGGGATCACCACGTTCTTGTGTATCAGAGATAATATGTGCGGCATCCAGAAGTTCACGATGTCTTAACCGGCATAATGCACATTGGTTTTGATAGGCCGCCAGGACCCTTTCCCTGAAGGATTTCTGATGAAGTCTTTGCATCGTTTGTGTTGTCAGGTAAGATCTTCTGTAAAAGGTCTCGGGGTCTTCTTTGACCATTTCTTGCATGATGGCTTTGGACTCATCGACGGCAACCGTAAAGGTCAAAGCGGACATATCATCCTGAATGATAAAAACCGGCCACGTTGCCAGATATTTCCCCTTGTCAATTCCCAGAAAATAGATAAGGGGTATTTGCCTTTGCATCATTTCCCGCAATCTTACATTATCCGGATGATAAGGATCCTTCCCTCTGTAACGGTACTGGAGAAAATTCTCCCGGGTAATTCTATCATCGTAAGGACTATTGGCAATTGTCGTGATGGAAAGAGGAAACTCACATGCTTTGGGTTTCCAGATCCCCTGTGGACCCACTAAAGTAATATGCTGATCGTGATGGTAAAACCCGGATTCCAGGAGTTTTCTTGGAAGAACTTCATCGTATAAACGAACCTGTTGCTCAAGCCAGTCAAATGCAGCAATACGTATGCGTTCGTCCATACGGTATCCTTGGGTGTGTGATTTAGAAAAGCCCGCCAACATTTAAACTTATGACATTCAATTTAACGTCATCAATGTTACGATGAGAAAAATTCAAATTTAAAAGGATGCTATTTCTTCCAATTTCAAAGGAATATCCACTCCCCACTAACAGACCATACCCCGTTTCTTCAAGATTCTCATTTGTCCCGTCACTATCCTGATAATTATAGGCTGCAAGACCCCCGTCTGCTCTGATGAAAATCCCTCTGCCAAAAGTACTCAGATAATGGATTGCACTAAGGCTGTATGTAATATAATTCTCCTGAAACCAATGATCATCAAATTCAAAACGATCCCCCGTGCCATTTATGATGACACCGGCAATCGCATTATTGGTGACTGGAAGATAGAGCCCCAACAGGTCTAAATTAATGGTCAATCGGGTGTCGACAAGATCTTCAAAATCCTCATATATTTTCTGGACATCATCATCAACAAACGTCAGGTTTGATGCCCCTAATGCCCAGTAAGTATACCATTTTTCATTAAATGCCGAATGTGTCTTCACTCCCCATTCCTGACAAAAAACAGTTGTTGCAATACCCATTAATAAAAACAATCCTGCCAACTTTTTCATCATGACACCTCAATAATTATGGATTATAGTCATACGAGACCTGGCTTTATTTCATCTGATTGATAACTGTGATGCATACTACCTGTTTCCTAAAAAGAACATAGGTTTTTCTTAATATCGTGTCAAGCGGAATCATTCAGCATTGTTCGGATAAGAATCGGAACAGGTGTTCATAATAAACCAGAACAATCATTTTATTAAAACTCCCCATCAAATACATATTCCATAGCGAGAATTGCCCTAAAATTGCCGGAAATCTTGCGTATAGAGGGGAGAAATATTGCCAGTATGGAGTGAGTTATTCTATTTGCTGTATTTTGCAAAGGGATTTTTCCCTTGATTGGTATATGCGGGATGAAATATATTGGATTATAGCAATAAAGGTAGTGTTGGCAGAATGATAACATATAGAAAAAATAAACGCCATCTGTCGTATACACAGACGTTATATGCCATACCGTGCCAACTGATTCGAGACGCCGCCGTCCGTGTCGGCAATAAACAAAGAAAGAGTAATAAAAATGAATGATAAAAATAATAAAACCATTCTCCTGGTAGAAGATGAAGTCATTATAGGAATGACTGAAAAAATGGAGCTGGAGAAATACGGGTATAGTGTTCATCTTGTTACTACCGGTGAAAAAGCGGTACAAACCATTCTTGATAATGTGCTTCCTGTTGATTTAATCCTTATGGATATTGATCTTGGAGCTGGCATTGACGGCACACAGGCAGCGGAACAGATTCTGGAACAAAAAGATATACCCATTGTCTTTTTATCCTCACATACAGAACCTGAGGTTGTTAAAAAAACGGAGAAAATTACATCATACGGATATGTGGTAAAGAATTCAGGGTGTACGGTGCTTGATGCGTCCATCAAAATGGCCTTGAAGTTGTTTGATGCTTATACTTCTGAGAAGAAAAAAGATCTTGAAATAAAAGAAAGAGAAGAAACATACCGTAATATTTTTCAAAATGCTCAGGTCGGACTTTACCGGACCAGGATTTCTGACGGAAAGATACTGGAATGTAACCGGCAACTTGTCGAAATGTTCGGTTATACAAACAGAGAGGAATTTATAGAAAATTATTCATCTAAAAACTATGTCGATGCCGGAGCCCGGAAAAAAATGTTCGATATGATCAAGAAAAAAGGTTCCATTCAAAACTTTGAAGCACGTTTTTACCGTAAAGACAGATCGATTTTTTGGGTAAAATATTCTGCCGGGATTTTTCCTGAAAAAGGCTGGATCCAAGGGGTGGCGGAAGACATCACCGAGCGCAAGCAGTTTGAGTGTGCATTACGAGAGAGCGAGGAGAGGTTCAGGAAAATGATATCTAATTCGGCCGACGCTGTGTTTATCACAGACCAGAAAGGCAATTATCTGTACGTGAACCAAAAGGCCACAGAGATGTTGGGATACTCATTTGAAGAATTCACAAAGATGAACATTGCCCAGATTTCATCCAAGAAAAGAATGGATGAAAATTTAAAGTTATTCCAGACATTGATGGAAACAAAAAAAATATTTTTTGAGACCGAACTCGAAAAGAAACTTGGCGGCACAGTACCGGTCGACCTCAATGCCGTGGTGATGGAAAACGGCCAGGTCTATGGGAGTTGCAGGGACATCACCGAACGCAAACTTGCCAAAGAAGAAATCAACAGGCAGCTATCAGAAAAAGAGACTTTGCTCAAAGAAGTTCATCACCGCATAAAAAATAACATGGCGACGATAGAATCTCTTTTGTCATTGCAGATCAGATCCACTGAAAATCCCGATGTAAAAACTGCTTTAGGAGAAGCCAAATTCCGTGCTCAGAGTATCAGAGTTCTTTATGAAAAATTGCTAATCAGCAAAGATTATCAGGATATCTCCGTTAAAAATTATACTGAAAGCCTTATAGATGCCATTGTTGCAGTGTTTGCTATGAGTGATAATGTTACAATTGAAAAACAGATTACAGATTTTAAACTTAATACAAAAAAATTGATTCCTCTCGGTTTTATCATCAATGAGCTATTTACAAATGTTGTTAAATATTCTTTCAAAGGGAAAGATAACGGCCATATATTGATCATTCTTGACAAAGCTGAAAATCATGTGACCCTTACTATTCAGGACAATGGCATAGGTATTGATGATATCAATGTAATGAAATCGCCGGGATTTGGTCTTACAATTGTGAAAATGCTGACTGAACAATTAAAAGGTACTTTTACAATTGAAAATGATAACGGGACAAAGAGCGTTTTGAAATTTGAAATATAATTATGTTGACAAGTACCTCCGCGAGTATGCTCCGTCAACATTAGCTACCCACAAAACGTTTATTACCTCCCTCCAAAAAATACTTTCCATTATATATAAAATAACACTTGACAACATACGCTTTTTACATTGTATTAAAGTGTAAGGTATAGAAGTAGTGACCTTTAATAATTCAGACAGACCTTGAGCTGTCTTATACAAAATTTTAACCAGAGGTAACTTCACAATGAATAACAACAAACTACTCCCTGATCGCGGCAGGGTTTAAACTTCTGGATGTGTATCAGGTGCTCTACGTGCTGGTGGAGATAGAACCAGCGGCGACCTCAGAGGCGGACCGGCTCCCGCTGAACCTCTGTCTGGTCATCGA
>JAWODZ010000014.1:0-6771 GCA_046483025.1 bacterium | reverse complement strand
CTGCCATCAGGTGTACATGCTATCGCATCTACCTGGTCAAAACCCTCACTAGCAGGAAGATTTATCAATCTTGTCAAATCTGCATCTTCATTTAGTTCTACACTGAAAAGATCAGTGCCTGTAGATCCACTATCGGCCAAATACAAGGTTTCGTTAAGTATTTCTTTCGTGTTTCTAACCACCGCATGGGCTGCAATATATACGTCTTCCCACTCACCTAAGGGAATTGTTTCAGTGTAGTTATTTACACAGTTATGGTCGTCCTTACTATATGTAAAGAGACCTACCTGTGGATTCCCTTTTTTGGTTAGAGGAAAATTATCCAAGGATTCCCCCACATGTATGTGTGTTTCGGTAATACACCAATCTGATTCAGTAACATCATATTCAACATACACATTATTTTCATCATTCCAGACTTCTACTGTTCCTACTTTTTCATTCTGACCAGCATAGAGAACAAAAACTTCTGGTTCTTCTTGGGTTGCTCTACTTAAGCTTGCAACACCTTCCGTTGTTGACTCCGGTGCAGTAATATTCGCAATATCCCCACAGCCGGCAAAGACCAATCCTAGTGCTAATACAGAAATCATTAAAAACAATACTTTTTTCATAATAAAAAACTCCCTTTCTTTTTAATATTAAAATCCAGTACCAAAATACTTATTTACAGGTAATACATGCGAGTCGAATTCTTTGATTAATATTAAAAGTCGGAAGTCTGGCAGTCATATCTATAACGATGTTATAGACTTTAGACCCATAACTTTGCGTCCTATCCTTTAGGATAGTTTGCCTTTATCAACTCCCCTGTTTGACAAGAAACACCTCCCCACTTTTATTAAGTAATTACCGCACATATTTGTTATATTTTTATACTGCAATAATAACTGTTATTAAAATCCTGGGACTAAATTTTTTCTATTCTTTGGTTTTACTATTATTTAGAAATTCGTTTTAAAATTTCGATGTTTAGCAGTTTTAGTGCGATACTTAAAAAATCCGGGTTACATTGTTTGGCACGACATAATGAATGAGGGCAGTAAGTAGGCAGTCCGGCAGTCCCAAAAAAGTGGAATGAAAAAAGCAGGACCCGTGACTTTGCGTCCCATCCTTGCGAATGGTTTACCTTTCTCAGCTTAAAGCTTCTTTGTTCGATAACAGCACCTCCTTATTATGAAATTCAATTTCTACGGTAAAAAAGTAAAGATTTCTAAGAAGATCCCTTTAGAGTTTTATTGGTAATTTGAATGATTTTAGATTTTAAGAATGTCTCTTTTATATTTTTGGCTTCAATACGAGTTTTTCATACGGTAAAAGGAAAGTTTATGGTGTGAATTTACTGTAAATTTTATTATATTGTCTTCGTCTCTGACTTCCTATTCCTCCTAAAAATGTATTTTCTTGTAAAATTATACTATTTTCTACTGTTTAATACAAATTTTCTTTTTAAATTTCAATTTGAGGGAAGGCAATAAATTGTTTATATTTTTTACTCTATAAAATTTGAGCTATATAAAATAATCTTGTCCAACAGAAAGCCTTTATAATAATATTAAGGATGTATGCTTTGTCAAAAACATAAACCCAAGATTCCTGATATTTTTACTAACAGAAAGCGTCAAATAAGAGTAATCCCCAAAATATATTAATCTAATTTTTTATATGCGTCTCTTAAGCTTTCCCTGAAAAGCCAACTAGTGCCTAGGTGTAATTTTTCTGGATGGTCTTCTAAGTATTTTTTAAAGATTTTTGTATTTGGTCTGGATTCATTTGTTCTGTAAAATTTAAATACCAATCTTCGTCTATCTCCAACCCAATTCCTTCATAAAGTCCAATTATATATGTATACTTTTGTTCTTCTAACATCTTTTCTAGGTAATCGCTAGTTTTAACAAAAACTTTGGTATATTTTGTAGAGCAAATTCCAACCGAACCCTCAATTTTATTAGTTACTGCAAATACATAAAAAATCAAAATAATTAATGTTGAATAGAGAAAAATTCTTTCAAATGACTTCATTTTAGCCCCCTTCTAAAAAATATAGTCAAACTAATAATAATCTTTAAAATTCTACAATGTCAATTTTAAATGTTTTAAAGTATTGCAAAATTTAATGAATATTCTATAATTCGTTATTCCATCAAAGTTCATTAAAAATCATCATTAATTAATCTTTTTCTTCCGGTATTAATATATTTCTTTGTTCCCGGAGGTGGTAAGAAAGATGGGAAAGAAAGAAATAAGCCTTCAGGAATGATCAGTTAAGAAGTAAAATACCTAGTGTTTTTCCTCCCAATGTTCTTTTCTTGACCAGAGGTGTAGCTAATTTATGCATAGAAGATGTATTTGAAGTCCTAAAGAATGTAAGGGAATTCAATCAATTCAATCAAGATAATGATCCCTGAGGTGAGCATGACTTTGGAGTTTTTGAATATAAGGGTGAGAAATTCTTCTGGAAGATTGATGACTATCAAGGTGTAAATGGTTATGAGTTGATATTAACAATTATGTTTGCTCACGAATATTAAGAAAAGAGGTGAGATAAAATGTATAGTCCTAAAATCTGGAGAAACTGCCGGCTTTTATATTATGATGATAAAGATCAGTTATTTGTTTTTGTGTTTTTTCTCTTTATACATCTCCTGGTCCGCAATAGCTATAAGCTCATCCAGACTTTTGGGTTTATCAGGCAAATATTCGGAAAATCCCATGCTAATTATAATTTTATAATCTTTTTTTATTTTGCTATTTAATTGAGCAAGTGCTTCTTCCAAACGTTCTCTTATTAGAGAGGATTCTTGTAAAGAACTATCAGGGAAAACCAAGAGAAATTCATCTCCTCCCATACGGCAGATAATATCTACTTCTCTCAGGGAAGCTTTCAATAACCTGACAACTTCTTTAAGTACCTTGTCTCCTTCATTATGACCAAAGGTATCATTGATGGCCTTAAATTTGTCAATATCCAAAAATGCCAATAACAAAGAGGAATGATTTCGTTTTGCTAGTTTAATTTGCCTATCAAGTAACTCTAGCCCATATCTCCGATTATAGCAGCCTGTTAATATATCAATGTGGGCCAATTCTTGAAGTTTGCTTTCTATCTTCTTACGATGAGTAAGATCCCTAACAATTCCTATGATGTGCTTTTCTCCATTTAATAATATTGAGGATAAAGATAGTTCTACTGGAATTTTTTGGCCATTTTTCCGATTAACTAAAAGCTCTATTTGCTGGACCATCATCTGTTCTTTTTCTGTTTCTTTGTTTTTGTCTTCAGACCAGTAGTTTTCAAGAGCAAAAAATTTATTAACCTGTTGTCCCAGGATTTCCTGCTTACTATAACCAAACATTATTTCAGCCATGTGGTTGCAAAAGGTAATTTCCCCATGACTATTAACCAAAATAATAGCATCATTGGCAGCAGAAATGATATGATGTATTAAATCCTGATAATCCTTTGCAAATTCTTCTGCTTTTTTCATTTCAATGATATCAACAAAGTCATCAATATTCCTTCCAGTATATTAAAAATGTTTATTCAGATTACCCAATCTTAGATTTAAATTCAAATTTATTTTCTCTAAATACTTTTGTGCAGGCATCCACCACTTTCGAATCGTAGAGAATACCTTTATTTTTCGTGATTTCATCAAGGGCAGCATTAATACCCAGGGCCGGGCGATAGGGGCGATGAGAAGACATGGCCTCTACTGTATCAGCTACCCCGATAATTGTTGCCCCCAACAAAATATCCTTTCCTTTTAGTTTATTGGGATAGCCGGAACCGTTCATTCTCTCATGATGCTGGAGGACAATCTGGGCTATCGGATAGGGAAAATCAATCTCTTTTAGAATATCATAGCCGATTTGAGGGTGATTTTTAATCAAACCGAATTCCAGGTCATTCAATCTGCTCGGTTTGGAAAGAATATCCGAAGGGATGCTGATTTTCCCGATATCATGGATTAAGGTAGCGACCTTTATCCCTTTAATCTCCTCATCAGACAATTTTAATTCCCTGGCTATCTGAATTGCTAATTGACTGACCCTTTCCTGATGCCCTGCCGTATAGGCATCCCGGGTATCCACAATCTTGGACATGGCTTCAATGGTAGCATCCAGGGTCTTCTGGATTCTGCGCTGGGAGTTTTTATTTTCAGTGATATCCAGGGCACTCTCCATCGCTCCAACCAATACTTTTTGCTCATCACTGATCGGCATAGCGGTAATCATCCACCAGCGGCCATCCGGGGTAGTGATTTCTCCTTTGAACATATCCCCGGTTTCCCAGGCCTTTTCCACCGGACATCCTTCACACGGTTTCTCTCTTTTGGCCCAGAGCCGGTAACACTTTTCACCTTGAATCTCTTCCATCTTTTTCTGTAGTGAAGCACAAACTGTTTGATTCACCCAAATGATTTCATGGTTTTTATCCTGGTGAATAATTAAATCCGGAGTAATATCCAAGATAGCAGATTTTTCCTGCTCAGAGTGCTTTAATTCTCTCTTGACCTGAATATGGTTTTGGGATAGTTTAATGTTCTGCAGGGCAAAGGAAATATCAGAGGCAATCTCTTTAAACAGGGCCTGCTCTTCCGGCTCATCCATAAAAGAGGTAGAAATAGAGACTGACAGGAAGCCGTATATCTTTCCCTCATATTCCAAGCAAATTGTCATAGAACCATTGCCTTCTGTATATTTGTTAGAAAGTGGACAAGAAGAACAGGTCAGAGAGGGATTTTTAATAAAAACGACTTCTTTTTCCTGTAAGGCGAGTTGACCACAAGAGTTTAGGCATCCTTCTTGGAACTGCTCTGCCAAAGGTACAAAGGCTTGCCCCAGGCCGGATTCGGTGTAATATTCCGGTTTTCCATCCTGGTCCAAAAGGACAAACCAGGCATGGTGATATCCCTGATACTGGATCAGGGCTTGACAGGCAGACTCAAGCAGTTTTTCCCGATTGTTTTTTTGGGTAATGATCCGGTTAATCCGGCGAATGGTGCGCAGGACCCGGTTGAGGTGCCTAGCCTTTTCTTCAGCTTCTTTTAACTTAGTAATATCCAGCAAAGAGGCTACACTCTGTTTGGAATGGGGTATCATGTCAATCTTTAAAAATATTGGTTGGACATTTCCTTTGCGGTCTTTGAGCCGGAATTCATATTCGGTAGGAGGAGACTCCCCGTTTTGCCTTCTTAGACGATGGTATTCTTCCATCTTCTCCAGGTCTTCAGATACCACAAAATCAGACCATTTCATCTTATTTTCGATTTCTTCTTTGGAATAGCTGCTTAGTTTCTCGAATTGCCTGTTGGCCAGAGAGATGGTTTTATCTTCTTCGATGATAATGGTAGCGGTGCCGGTATTTTCAAAGACAGCCCGGTAAGAATGTTCTGCTTTTTTTCGCTGGGTAATATCCCGGGCAATCCCCAAAATCAGCTCTTTTCCCTGAACCTTTACAGGATAACTGGCAATTTCCACCAATACAGGCTGCTGGTCTTTGCGGTACAAAAGGTATTCTTCCGGTCCAGATGGGAGCCCATTCATGTTTCTGGCAAGCGCTTTTCGGGCTTTGGACATCTCTTCCCTAGAAAGGAGATCCAACTGAAAGAAATTTTTTCCGATTAACTCATCTTTCTGATAGCCGGTAATTCTCTCAGCAGCTTTATTGCTGTCTATAAAGTTTCCTTTTAAATCATGGATATAGAAGGCATCCGGGGCATAATCAAATAAGAGTCTCAACCGTTTTTCCGAATCTCTTTCTCCTTGAAGGTTAAGCGTATTTCTTTCTAAGGTATTTTTTATCTTCTCTATTTTCTGGAGCAGTTCGGCTTTACTTATTTCTTCCTCTTTCATTTATTATAGCTTCCTCCTTAAAACAAAGATTTCACCTCATAAATAAGATTTTGATTCAATGGATTGGTAATTTTAAGCATACTTAAAATACTTCTACATCTCAGGTATAATAAATAGCCTACCCAGTTCTTGGATTAGGTAAATAAAAACTCCTTTTCCGTGAAAAGCTTCACACAATTATCAACTACCTTTGGGTCAAAGAGAACGTTTTTCTGTTTTTCAATTTCTGTTAAAGCATCCTCAATCTTTAAGGGAGGACGGTAAGATTTATTAGAGGTCATTGCTTCAACTACATTGGCAACTCTCAATATCTTCGCTTCTATCAGAATTTCCTTATCTTTTAGACCCCTGGGATAACCTGAACCGTCTATTTTTTCCTGATGCTGGAAGACAATTTCTGCAATAGGCCAGGGAAAGTCTACCTTTTTTAGGATTTCATAACCTATTTTGGGATGATTCTTTACCAGATTAAACTCTACCTCCACTAATTTCTTTGGTTTACTGATAATCTCGGTGGGTAAATTGACTTTCCCCACATCATGTACTAAAGAGGCAATCCTTACTCCATCGATTGTAGCTGCAGGAAGTTTCATCTCCTGGGCGATAGCTGTGGCCAGTGAGGAGACTCTTTGATGATGGCCAATGAGGTAGGGGTCTCTTATTTCCACAATTTCGGCGATCATCAGGGCAATACCTTCGAGAAAATGAGCTAATTTTTCTTTGCTTTGCTGCAGTTCTTCCATAAGGTGTTTTTTGTTCTTCTCTTCATTATTCATTTTTTAAATTTACACCTCCTATCTCGCAAAATTATTCTAGGTGAGGGAAATTGCCGAAGTCCGGGAGGACCTGGCGAAGGTTCGGCGTCTTGCCTTGAACATGGCGGTTATAAGCCGGCTGCATATTTCGTGGCAG
>JAWODZ010000005.1:0-2669 GCA_046483025.1 bacterium | reverse complement strand
TTTATGTTTCTAAACAAGTTTATCCAACGGGGTAAATCCGTGGCTAAAATCGATATCGATTGCGATACCGATTCCGATACCGATGCCGTAGGGCAATTCAGGGCAAAAATATATCCTTTTCAGTTGTCATCCCCGAATGTTTTAGTCGGGGATCCACTTTGCAACCTCTTCCCCTGGATTCCAGCTTTCGCGGGTATTACAAGATTGCTGAATTTATAAACTCAGGGTGTCTGTTTCCCCCAAGACCCCGGGTGTTTAAATTTTTTTCATAACAATCAATTTTTTTTCTACTCGTTTCAAAAACCTTTTTTGGAACGCATTTATTACAAAAAACTCTCTTTTTTGTAATATCCATACTAATAACCAAAATTCAGAATTATTAATTAATATGAGGAAACAGTGTTTCCTGACCAATAAGATTTCAAAACCGGAGTTTGGGAACCAGGTGAAAAATCTTTGTATTTATATTCTGCCATGGTTCATTGTCAGAATCGCAGATAACGCAGATGAAAGGATGGCGCAGATAAAGATTTCCCCACCCCAATTTCAGACAGGATGAACAGGATTTACAGGATTTTTAAACTCCCATGTTACGCCGGAGCTCCTTCCCTTACAGAGCGAGAAAACGCATTAACTCTTAACGCATCAACCCATATACCCTATACCTTATACCAAATAACTAATACCCCGTTTTTCCGGATCGGTCAGTCATCCATGAACTCAGACTGACAGATGTGTCTTTCCTCCACCTCCGACCCAAGTTGTACTTGGGGCGGAAATAATATTCAAAGCTGTGCTTTGATCTTAGGAAGAATGGAATAGTGGAATATTGGAATGATGGAAGCAGATATACCGTTTTTCCTGACCCCATTATTCCATTATTCCATCATTCCTGTTGTATATTGTTTATTGATCATTGATAATTGTTCATCTGTGATTCAGACTTTGTTGTTGAGCAGAGGCAGAGGCTCTGCTGGACTGGTATGAGACTGTTAACATTATTTTTATGATTATCATTTTATGCGATTTATTAAATGACTGTGATGCTTTTGTTTGAAATTTTATTTGCCTACTTTATCAACAAACCATTCTATATAATCATATAATCTTCCAGATAGGTAATAGGGTAGATTAAGTAGATAAAATGGCTTTCCGGAAATTGTTTTAATTGTGTCAATACTTAATTTTTCTTTGTAAATTCGTATGGAATAGGGGTGATTCGTTCTGTTCATAAATTGATGTAATGAACGTAGACGGCCAACTGAGCCGGCTTTTACTTCCACGGGTATAAGGCCATGTTTACTTGGTATTACAAAATCAATTTCAGCATTGGATTGTTTTTTTTCCCGTACCCAGAAAGACAATCTGTACAGGGCAGATGTGTTTGAAGAAAGTATTTCTTGACCAACAACATGCTCACCGATCTTGCCCCTGAATATCTGATCCAGATTAGTAGTTTGTAGAAGTTCTCCTTGCAGACCTGCAAAGTGTGCAACTAATCCAGTATCCAGCAGTTGAAGTTTGGGCGACTTTTTTTGGTTAGGTTCGGCAGGTAGATGTACCTTGGTTGTGGGATAGATAAGATGCAGGAGCAGTGCTTTCTCCAGAACAGTAAAGGCTTCACTGATCTCTCTTGAGCGGTAGTTTGATTTACCAAATCCCTGAAAGGTAATACGATTACCAGCTTCATAAAAAGCATTTTTGATAATATGTCTTAACACTTTAGCGCGGTTTGGATTAGATGCATATTTTTCTACATCATCCATGTAGGCCGTGATCAAACTGTCATAAATTGATTTCAATTGAGTGAGATCTTTCTTTTGTTTATAAACCCTTACAATTTCCGGCATTCCTCCCATAAGTGTATAACGGTTAAAAAGTTTCATCAATCGGACGTGGGCATATTCTGGAACTGGTATGGAAGTAAGAAGCTCTGAAGCCTGGTTTTCCTCTATAGCTTTTAAATACTCAAAAAATGACAAAGGTCGCATAAATCTGTATTCCACACGCCCCACGGGAAAACTAATGTGTCTGTCAATAAGTGTTTCCAAAAGCGAACCGGCTGCCATGATATACAAATCTGGAGTTTTCTCATAAAAATAACGTAATAATGTAACAGCCTGAGGTGAATGCTGAATTTCATCAATAAAAATTAGTGTTGTTCCTTTGCCTTTAACAATATTCTTATTAAAAAAAATGGATTCAACAAGCTCTTCAAAACTAATGTCTTGCTCAAAAATCTGACGGTCTTCCGGGAGCTCCAGGTTAAAATAGAGATAGTTGTCAAATTTTTTCGCCCAGATATTAACTGCAGTTGTTTTACCAACTTGTCTTGCTCCCCTTAAAACAAGAGGTTTCCGATCTTTTTTTTCTACCCATTTATTAAAGATAGTAAATATTGATCTTTCAAACATTATAAATCCTCTTTTTACAAAGTCAACCCTAATATGAAATAGTTTTGTATAAAAGTCAAGGGTATTTTGACATTAATTTGTATCAAAGTAAGGGTAAATATCAATTTTTATTGTCTGTATCTCAGATACTGCAAATTAAAGCATGACGCAGATAAAGATTTTTCCTTCCCAATTTCAGACAGGATGAACAGGATTTACAGGATTTTTAAACTCCCATGTTACGCCGGAGCTCCTTCCCTTACAGAGCGAGAAAAC
>JAWODZ010000129.1:0-8956 GCA_046483025.1 bacterium | reverse complement strand
TTAATGGTAATTCCTCGCTCCTTCTCCTCAGGTGCATTATCTATCTCATCAAACTTCTTTACATCCGCCTGACCTTTATTCGATAAATACATGGTGATCGCAGCGGTTAAGGTCGTCTTGCCATGATCAACATGACCTATGGTGCCTATGTTAACATGCGGCTTTGTCCGCTGAAACTTCTCCTTTGCCATATTTCAAATCCTCCAAAAAATTTTATTCTAACTCATAAACAAAAACGAGCCCACGACCAGACTTGAACTGGTGACCTCATCCTTACCAAGGATGTGCTCTACCACTGAGCTACGTGGGCAACGCCCAATATATAATTTTTTGCTTCTTATCGTTTTTGATAAAAAGCCTATTAAGATAATAAAAAAAAAGGCAATATGCAAGAAAATTTTTGCCTTTTTTTATTTTTTTTTTGAGCGGGAAACGGGATTCGAACCCGCGACATTCAGCTTGGAAGGCTGACGCTCTAGCCATCTGAGCTACTCCCGCATAATCATACTTGTGGAGGGGGAAGGATTCGAACCTTCGAAGGCATTCGCCGACAGATTTACAGTCTGTTCCCTTTGACCGCTCGGGAACCCCTCCACAACTGAGCTGGCGATAGGACTTGAACCTACAACCTGCTGATTACAAATCAGCTGCTCTACCATTGAGCTACGCCAGCACTATTTATATTCAGCCAATAATTATAATAAAAAAAAATGTATAAGTCAACAAAAAAATAACTTGTTGCTTTCAACAATTCATTTTTTTACATTAAATATAAATATTTGTGGAGTATAATCATGAAAATAAGTAATGTAGAAAAAATGAGATGGTTGGATAAAACCGCCATAGAAAAGTTTTGTATTAAAGATGAACTGCTTATGGAAAATGCAGGAGGTGCGGCTTTTCGGGTTCTGAGTGAAAATTTTAAAATCAATGGAACCAGTTTTACCGTTTTATGCGGAAGCGGCAATAATGGTGGTGATGGATTAGTTGTTGCCCGTAAAATTTATTCTCTGGGTGGACTGCCTCATGTTGTGCTACTGGGCGACCCGCAGAAATTTAAAGGGGCTGCTGCAACAAATTATAAAATAGCCCTGAAAATCGGATTTCCTATGGAACAGGTAGATAATACAGAAATACTTATGGATATTCTCAGTGCTTCTGATGTAGTGGTTGATGCCATCTTTGGCACCGGCCTGGAAAGAGAAGTAAAAGGATTTTATAAAGATGCCATTGAATCCATCAATAACAGCAACCTGCCGGTGTTGGCAATTGATATACCCTCCGGAGTGAATGGTAATAATGGCCAGATAATGGGTATCGCAGTGGAGGCTGATTTTACTGTTAGTTTCGGACTTCCCAAGCTGGGAAATATATTATATCCAGGTCATATTATAGGAGGTGAACTTTTCGTAACCCACCTCTCTTTTCCCCCTGCCTTAACCGCATCCGACACCATAAAAACAGAAATAAATGAACCGCTCCCCTTACCAATACGACAGGAAGATGGTCATAAAACCAGCTTTGGTGATGTTCTTTTTATTTCCGGGGCAGCCGGTTATTTGGGAGCCCCCTATTTTAGCACCATGTCTTTTCTCAAGTCAGGAGGCGGATATGCCCGTCTTGCTGCGCCTTCCTCAATAGTAAATGCCCTGGGAAGCGGTGGAAGTGAAATTGTTTTTGTTCCTCAGAAAGAAACCGCATACGGCAGCCTGGCAAAAAATAATTTTTCCGAACTGTTAGAACTTTCCCAAAAGGTTGATTTCGTGGTAATAGGTCCCGGACTTTCTTTAGAAAAAGAAACCCGGGAATTAACAAAAGAATTGATCATTAATATTGATAAACCCATACTTATTGACGGGGACGGAATAACAGCTGTTTGCCAGCATCCTGAAACCTGCAGGAAACGAAACGCTCCTGCAATTATTACTCCTCATCCCGGAGAAATGAGCAGACTTTCTAACAAATCCATATCCGACATTAAAAATTCTCCTGTTGATATTTTACAAACTGAGGCAGAAAAATGGAATTCAGTTATTGTACTGAAAGGTGCTCACACACTCATTGGAATGCCTGAAGGTCAGGTTTTCATCAATCTCAGTGGCAACTCCGGAATGGCCTCAGCCGGCTCAGGTGATGTGCTTACCGGGACCATTGCTGCCATGTATGGCCTGGGGCTGAATGTCAATGAAGCTGTAAAAGCAGGCGTATTCCTGCATGGTTTTGCCGGTGACCTGGCTGCTGCTGAGGTCGGGGAGGATGGCATAACTGCTGAAGATATAATGCAATTTCTCCCTGATGCGGTTCTTCTGTACCGGGAAGAGTATGAAGATATCCGGGAAGATTTTTACGGAAAAATTACAGTAATTTGAAAACAGGTGTTATAATCAAAATATACTTGATTAAATTCTATGAATTATTTACATTAACTTTGCTTTATTTTACTGTTTAAAACGTGTTCAACACCAAAAGGAGGAAATGAACCATGAAAAAATTTTTACTTATTGTTGGTATTATTTTGGTAGTACTTATTATTGCTGCAATAATCTATTGTCCTAAAATGGTAGATTTTGCCATTGAAAAGGGTCTTGATACCATGGAAAAACCACTTATATCAAGTTTACCTGATTCCAGCTCCAAAGCTGAGGCAAAAATTATATTTGATGAAACTTTGACAAAATTAAAGAACGGCGATATTGAAAAACAGAAGCTTCAAGGTCTGATGATGACTTTCAAAGATTCTTTTGAAGACCAGAAACTCGATTCCCTGGAAGTTAAAAAAATAATGGATGAATTGAAAAAGCTCTCCAAACCTGAAACAACTAGCGATTAATCTAAATTTCAATAACCCACATACAAGACAGTCTTGACAAAAAAGGTAACCTTTGAGTTAAAGGTTACCTTTTTTTGTTATTGATTTAAAGAACAAGGATCGACGATTTGCGATTTTAGAGGTGTCGTCTTGGTTTCTCAGATCAGTCGTTCCGAAATATCATTCAGAGAGACCGCAGGGAGCGAAGATGTTATCCTGAGCGAGCAAAGAATCTCACGCCACTAAGTGACCGAATTATCAATTCTACTTTTTTATAAAAAATAGATAAAGTAGAGGAAATTTTAAAAATTAAATTAGAATTGAAAACAAAGAAAATATACTATTTCATTTGTAAGTCTCTTTAAGGACAAGACACAAAACTTCAAAAATCAAAAATCGTTAATCGGTGTTCTGAGTTCAAAAGGGTTGTCATCCCCGAATGTCTTTGTCGGAGATCCATCCTACCTCCACCCCTGGATTCCCGACACGCTTGTACCCACATGTATTTGGTGGGTAAACTTTCGGGAATGACATTGAATATAGGATAACAATTATCTGTGTTTAATCCGTGTGAATCAGTAGCCTAAATCGATTGCGATACCGATACCGATTCCGAATTCCGATAGAATCAAGATGGATAAAATGAATTCCCTTTCCCCTGTCATCCCCGAATGCTGCTTCAAGGGATTCACCCTGCAACCTTTTCCCCGGATACCCACTGGAGTTTACCCCATACTTGATACAGGACGGTAATGACATCGCCCGCAAGTAAACATGGAATGGTAGAATCATGCAAGTATAAAGGGCGGCAGGGTTATCCGGCATCCGGAAATCTGCGTTAAAAAATATCCTGTTTGTGAACGCCCGGAAGCAATGTATGTCTGACCCCGTGGAATAGAGCAACATAATATAAATAATTCTTGCACATTAAACTTAAATTCTGTCTTAAGCAATTATAATAATATTTTTTATTATTCCACGGGGGAGTTTACATTGCTTCATAGAACAAGCAGGGTATTTTAGCAGATTTCCAGCCGGCCGGATGTTTTTTTGGTTACTTTTTTTTAAAAAAAAGTAACCTTAATGACCTATTATAAGAATAATTATGATCACTTCGGAAAGGATTTTACAGGTGAACCACCCTGCACCCTCCTCCCCCTGGATTCCCGATACGCTTGTACCCACATGTATTTGGTGGGTAAACATTCGGGAAAGTGAGCCTTTTTCTTAATGTACCGACAAAATCGGAAAGTCATAAAACCCCGGGTGTTTGGTATGAGTTTAAGATCATTAAAACTGCACACCCTGAAACACCACAGTCTCCCTGTGCTCCATAATCAGAGTTTTCCCCCAACCACTGAAGACGGTTAAAATTTATCAGTCTGAGCCCTTCGGCTAAGCTCAGGACAGGCTCTGCTGAAGACTGACAGTCCCCTCCCAAAAAATTACTTGCAAAAACCAGCCTTGTCTAAAAACAGTGAAATCCATCTTAAAGGATTCCTATTCAGTGATTTAAGAACAAGGATCAACGATTGGCGATTTGAGAAGTGAAATAAATTCAGGCTCGGCTAAAAGCAATACTAAAAACTTCAAAAATCAAAAATCGTTAATCGGTGTTCCTTGTTCAAATATAATCATCTATGGAAACTAAAAAACTTTCGGATTATTGTATAGATCTATAGACTGTCAGTCTGAGCTTGTCCAAGACTGACAATCCCCTCCATAGTCCTCAACTCTTCTCCAGCCTGTACTCTCTGATATACAAAAGAGATGCTGAAAGGAATATAAAAAGACAGGCGAGCCCCAACAGTATCAGTATGGCAGCCGGACTGGATATTTCTTTGGAGCGAAAAAGTAAATTCAACAGAGCCTGTTGAGGATTTGAACTGGTAAATTGACTGTCGTACAATCTCTTGGCCAGTATATGCAGATAATGAGATATAGAAAAGTATTTAATATTGCCCGGAAGAAAACTGACAGTAGATTCCCACCCAAAAGTAAAAAAAAGACCTACAAGCACCGGCCGCTTTAAAAGACCGCCCATAAAACAAAAAACAGGCAAATAAACAACCAGACCCAGAAACACAATACCGATTGTACCCAGATAAATATCTGCGTCCTGAATTAAACCGCTGAACCCATTTTCCTGTTTCATAATGATATAGGTTGCAAAAAGAGAAATTATAAATATCAGGCCAGTTAAGGCGGCACCGGAAAGAAGTTTGGAAAGAACAATAGTTCTTCTTGGTATGGGCCGGGTTAAAAGATAGGGAAGTGTTCTACCCTCCACCTCATCACCGATAACAGCAGTTCCTACAAAAATTGCAGTCAGGGGAAGCAAAAAATGAATGTATAAAAAAACCGATATCTGGGGGAATAATGATGAAACACTAACCCCTTGCTCCGAGATCAGCGGTTTTAATAAAAGTATGAGGGTAGCAAATAGAACAGGAACCAAAGCCATTATACCTATCCAGATAGTTCTTTTACTATTGATATTATTTTTTATAAAAAATTTAAACAAATAATTCATGGGTTACCTCACTAGATAATCAAATACAGCTTCCAGATTCTCATCAGGAGACCAGAGAGATTTAATCTTGATCTTGTTATCAAGAGCCAGCTTAGGTAATCTCTGATGAAATTTTTCCGGTGACAAGGTCTCTATAGTTATCTGATGTTCTTCTCTGTTTAATTGCACACTTTTTACATCTTCGAATTCCAGAAGTTTTGAAGTAAGAATATGCACTTTATCACATATTATGGTTACCTGCAGGGGATGAGCATCAATAAGTTCCCTTATTTCATAAATATTTCCCTCAGCCAAAAGTCTTCCATGATTGACCAGCAGTATTGTATCCGTCATCTCTTCTACTTCATGAAGAACATGGCTGGAAACAATAACCGTTTTCCCCTTGTTACCATACTCTTTAATTAAATGTATTGTTTCCCGCCTTCCCAGGGGGTCCATACCATTTAAGGGTTCATCTAAAAAAAGAAAATGAGGATTATGGGCTATGGCCTGGGCCATTTTTATTCTCTGCCGCATACCCTTGCTGTAGCTGCCGATCTTTTTATTCTGAAACTCCTCCATATTCATGATAGCCACTGCATCCCGGGCTTTCTTATCCGCTTCTAATAAAGAAAAACCATGCATACGCAAGGTTGCAACAACAAATTCAAATCCGGTTAAATAATCCCAGAAATCATCTAATTCGGGACAATATCCGACCTCATTTAGTATTGCATAATTATTCCATATTGTTTTCCCGTTTATTAATAACTCCCCCTTACTTGGTTTTAATTGACCGGTTAAAAGTCGAAGCAGAGTGGTTTTTCCTGCCCCATTAGGTCCGAGAAAACCTGTTACTCCGGGTTTAATGGTAAACTCCAGATTATTCACTCCCACTACCTGACCGTACCATTTACTTAGATTTTTTGCTTCAATTTTCATTTTATCACCTCAGTAGGTTTTATCTTTCTCTGCAATAAGATATAACTCAGAACAACGACTCCCACCAGCATTACTATCCCCCAATGCACAGCAAAATCATACGGCAATTCAATTCCAAAGAAAAATGCCCCTGTCTGTTTTAATGATGATTGAATTGAAAAAATTCCAATTTCCGGAATACGGGATAAGATTTTACTCAATATGTCCGGAAACATGAGGATAACAATAAAAACCACTGCTGCTGATCCGGTTCCTTTGGCTGCAGAAGAAAGCGCCAGTATCAATCCGCCCAATGCGGTAATTATTACTATGACATAGGCCAGCATGGACAGGGGTATCCAGTAGTAGGTTTTCAGAAAAGTCAAATCATTGGACAAAAGTGCTTTAATAAAAAACAGGATTAAGCCGGGCAATAACGTTACCAATGATCCGTAAAAACTGATCACTAAGAACTTTCCTCCCACATAATCCCAAAAGGTTACCGGTTTGGAAAAATAAACCGACAGGGCCTTGTATTTTCTCTCCTGGGCAATTAATCCGGCTCCGGTAAGAATAATAACAAGAATTGCAAAAAACATTTGCCCCTGTAAAAACCCGGCAAAAAAATCTGTATTGATTTTCAACCCCCCTAATCCCTGCATTATCTGAGAAGATTCACCTACTCGGCTTACCAAATAAATCTGTACAGCTTTGACAAAAAAAGGTATTGAGGAGGCTATGAAAAGAAGAATCATCAGGGCTTTGCTTTTTCGCATCACCAGCCTGATTCCGGTTTTTCCAATAACCCACCAGGTCAAGGGGTTTTCTTTGAGTCGTCCGTACCAGTTACGGTAGGTCTCTTTATAAATGGGCATGATCATCCTCCTTAATGAGCTTTACAAATACATCCTCAAGAGACTGAATACCGGGAACCATCTTGCGAAGTTTGACTCCGGATGTATCTGCAGCCTGTAAAATAACATCTGTATCCTGGTTCTCAGGAAGGGTGACATCCAGAAGATTTTTGCCTGAAGGGGCGATTTCACATTTCTTTTCTTTTAATATCTTAATAAATTCATCCTTTTCTCCGTCAATGCGAATGGTAACCGAACCTGAATATTTACCTTTAATTCCCTGTATATCACCCTCTCTGGCCAATGCCCCCCGGTGAATTATTACAATTTTATCACAGGTTCTTTCAACATCAGTGAGAATATGGGAGGCCAGAACAATACTCATATCCACTGAACTGGTGATGGTCTTGATCAAATCCAGCATCTCTTGTCTTCCCTTTGGATCCATACCACTGGTCGGTTCATCCAGAAAAAGAAGTTTGGGATCATGCACCAGTGCCTGAGCCAGTTTGATCCGCTGCCTCATTCCGGAAGAATATGCCTCTACTCTCCTGTATCTTGCTTCTCCCAGACCTACTAAAAACAACACTTCATGTGCACGTTCCCGGGCATCCTCCTTGGTCATTCCGCATAATTCCCCGGCAAACTGTACCATACCCAATCCGGTTAACCCAGGAATAATACAATCATCCTCAGGCATGTATCCTATAAGCTGACGTATTGATTTTTGCTGAGTGGAAACATCATGTCCCAGTATGGATGCACTGCCGGAAGAAATGTTAACCAGGCCCAGAAGTCCTTTGATAAGACTGGATTTACCTGCTCCGTTCACTCCTAAAAGGCCTGTAGCACCAGAGGGGAAGCTTGCTGTCATGTTGTCTACTGCAGTGACCTCTCCATACTTAATAGTAAAATCATTAAGTGTAACTGACACAATATACTCCTTGTTTTGTCTAATAAAAAAATATCAATAATACCCGGTACATCTATTAATTGATGTTTACGTATATATACATATAATGTTTTAATAATTTTATCTTCTTTTCACTGCTATCAGCCATTTGGGATGCAGCAGTAAATCCAGCGCATCTAAAATACTGCAGCACACTATATCTGCAGATTGCAAGCTTTCACTACTAATCCCTTCTGCCTGCATCACCGCAATCCCCAGACAGGCTTTCTTAATCATTTGACTGTCATTGCTGCCATTCCCGATACATATAACTTTTTCCAGTCCTAACTTCTGGATATACTCTGCTTTTTTTTCAGTTTGATTATCAGACACAAGTATGGAAAGAGTACAGGAAAGACCTTTCAGACCAGCCCGAGCTCTGCCAAACGTATCAGCTGTTATTACATGGATGTCAATCTTTGCTGATAATGCAGATAACCGCTGCATTACTCCTTCTATAAGGTATCCATCAACCGCTAAGGTACCATTATAATCAAGAATTAGGTAGTGTAATTGATAGTCCCGGTCGCCGGGTATTGTAATCTCTATCATTCCTATCTCTTTAATCTGATGTTTCAGAAAAGTCAGAAAATCCTGACATCAGTATTCTCTTTCTCCGAAAATCTTAGTGCCTATACGTATAATATTTGCCCCTTCCTGCAGAGCAATTTTATAAGAGTTGGTCATTCCCATGGAAAGATATTTCATTTCTATTCCGGGCAGATTTTTACTTTTCAAGGTCTCAAACAAATTCCGGGTTTCTTTAAAATAGGGTCTTGCATTCTCCGGATCACCGGTAAAAGGTCCCATGGTCATTAATCCCTTAACCCTGAGGTTTTCGAATGAAGAGATTCTTTTCAGAAACTGCTCTACTTCCTCCGGTACAATTCCGTATTTTTGCGGCTCTC
>JAWODZ010000082.1:0-10582 GCA_046483025.1 bacterium | reverse complement strand
CTTGAAAAATTTATAAACAAGAATACAGATAAAACCTTGGATAATTTATCTGAATACAATCTGTATTTTTTTGTTACTCCATTAGACTGTGAAAGCTGCAGTAAATACATATTGCAGAAAGAGTTTATCGAACGATTAAAAGATGTTTTAAAATCGAAAGAAGAATCTATTACCATAAACTATATAGTCTCCGGTGATTATACTGAGAAAGAAAAGACCGATTATATTTCAAATATTATTGACAATATTGATAATTATTATATTGATGATAATAATAAGGTTAAAAAGTTTTTATTGGAAAATTTCCGAACACCAAGAACTCCTTTTCTGTTAATATTGGATAATTTTGGGATGATACGATACTGGCAGCATTTTAAACCGGATAACAGAATTTATTCCAAGGAGATGTATTTGAGGTTGTTAGTTATATTGAATATGATATTATAAAATCATAATTTCTATTTTTAGATTTTTATATTTAATGAATGATCACAATCATCCGGGATTCGAACAGAGAAAATATATGAAAAAGAAAACAGAATACACTGATGAGCCGATGGGCAAAGTAAGGGTTGTTGCTGACTTCTTACCTTCACCTGAAGAACTGGCTCTGAAAGATGAAACTGTTAAGGTTACTATTGCCCTGAGCAGGAAGAGTGTTGAGTTTTTTAAGAAAGAGGCTGATAAGTACAATACTCAGTATCAGAAAATGATACGCAGACTGTTGGATGAATATGCAGCCCGTCAATCCTGATGCAGCCATGACACTGCTTCCACACTTCATCACTAATCAGGCGGATTTCCAATTTTGAACTTTGAATAAAATATCTGACTTTTATAAAAATTCTTCTTGATTAATATAAAATAATTTATAAATTATATTTCTGAAACTGAAAGCTATATACAAGGAAGTTTATAATAGCACAGCTGCTTAAAGATGGTAAGCATGTATTTGTATGGTAGTGTTGATACTTTATTGAATGATTTTACAGAATTAGGATATGATGGCCTGGTAATGATGTTAGGTCTGCTCTGTTTAATGAAACAACTTGCTGATAGGGTGTAGTATGTTCAAAGTTTGAATTATGTATGATTAAAATGTTTATAAGGAGTTAACCATGGAAAAAAGTTCTGATATACGGAGAAACTGGCGCAAGCGCTTATCCTGGCTAGCAGCAGAATTATTTATCATTTTTATTGGTGTTTTTCTTGCTTTTCAGTTGGAACAGTACAGAGCCGGCAGAGTTGAACATGAACGTAAAATGCAAATCTATTCTGCTTTATCTGAGGAATTTACAGTTATTTCTGATGCGATGCCCGGAGCTGTATCGTTACTGGATTCTGCGGTCACGAAATTCATACAGGATTATGAGGGCGGTAAAATGCCGATACCAGAGCGAATCCACTGGGTTATGGGAAATAAATCAGATGTATGGGAGGCATCATTACAATCTGGAGCATTGGAGTTGTTTGATATAGATCTGTTATTTGAATTGTCTCATTTTTATTCATATGTACGATTTGTTGCAGATGAATCAAAACGGCTGGACAGATTGGTTGAACAATTCATTATTCCGAATGCTGATGCAGGTAAGGAAGAGTTTTATAATTCAGAGACTAAAAAGCTTAAGAAAAAATATAAGTGGTATATTGATCTATTTGTTAATCTCAATACTTATATGCAGAATGTGCAGAATATGACAGATGAATTAAAAGTTAAAATGGATCAATATCTGGAACAGTGAGGGATTGTTAAAAGCTGTAGTTTCTAATCAAGTTCAGAAACAAGGGAGCCACAGAGGGCACAGAAAAAATAAAAAGTTATAAAGGATTACCGATCGGAGATTTTTGATTTATCTCTCAGCTAACGAGAGTATTGATCTTTTCTCAGAACCCAAAATTTGCAATCCTCTCCCCCGCCTCTTCGATAATTTCAAGTTTCTGCACAAAATTTAACCTCACGTAATTTTTTTTATAGGGTGAAAAATTTTCACCCGGGACCACTGCTACTTTGGTCTTATCAAAAAGATCTTGGGCAAAGGAAAAACCGTCCGGGCAGGAGTCTGGCAGGCCGGCCCAGAGAAAATAACCGCCTTTGATTTCAGGGATTTGAAGCGGTGTGGTTTTCAGTTTCCGGGTGAACAGGGTAAAAGAATGGTTTAATGTTTCCCGTAAGTCTTTGGAATATTCTTCTCCGAAATTGTATTCCTTCAGGTATCGGGTGATTGCTTTCTGCAGAACAGACGGTGCGCACAGTCCGGTAAAGTCATGTATCCCCTTCAGCTTTTCCATGATGGATTCTTCTGCTATTATATATCCGATCCGCCATCCGGTTATGCTCAGTGTTTTGGAAAAGGAATCCACGTAGATCAGCCGTTCATTTTCCAATTCCAGGGGAAGAAAGGGAGGAGTATCAAAGTAGAGGTCTTTATATACACCGTCGAATAAAAGGTAACATTCGTGTTTTTTGGAGAGATGATCCAGTCGGGTAAGTTCCTCTTTGGTCCAGATTTTTCCCAGAGGATTGCCCGGAGAAGTGACAATAGCCAGTTTTACCTCATTTTCCCGGATGACTTTTTCCAGACGACTGAAATCAACAGTCAGGTCGTCATTATAGTCAAAATAATGAAAGGGCAGATGGTGCAGATCACAGAGGGCAGGATAGCTTTCATAGGGCGGATCAAAGGAAAGCACTGAAAAATTTTTTTCCCCGTTGTCAGTAAAATAAAGGAACACCAGAGAGACAGCTTCAGTGGCACCCTGGGTTATCAGGATATTTTCTGAAGTAATTTTTTGATAGGGTGAATAGTAGTGTGAAATACATTCAACCAGTTCAGGTTCGCCATTGCCGTTAGGATACTGGTGGTTTTTAGGTGATTCGTAAATCACTTTATTCAGTATATCAATAAGCTTAGAAGGAGGAGAAAATCCAGGTATCCCCTGAGCCAGATTAATTCCTCCTTTTTTCTCGGCAAGCTGGCTGAAATAGCTGATCAGAGAACCGTTGGGTTTTTTCATGTACTTTCCTTGATATTTTTAGGATTTTCAACAGTGAATTTTAGTTGATTTGTTTTTAGTCTTTTAATACCACGAAGCTGTATTAAGAGCCTTTCCCAGGCATTTGTTATTTCTCTACTAAGAGGTCAGTAAGGTTACTTTTTTTTAAAAAAAAGTAACCAAAAAAACATCCGGCTGGCTGGAAATCTGCTAAAATACGCTCCTTGTTCACTGAAGCAATGTAAACTCCCCCGTGGAATAATAAAATATATTATCATAATTGCTTAAGTCTGCATTTAAGTTTAATAAGTAAAAACCATTTATATTATATGAACCTATTCCACGGGGTCAAACATACATTGCTTCCGGGCGTTCACAAGAAGCGTATTTTTTCACGCAGATTTCCAGATGCCGGATAGCCCCTCATCCCTTCCTTGCTTACATCTTTCTATCATTCCGACGTCTGTTTTATCCCTTTGACAAAGCTTGTACTGAGCTTGTCGAAGTGTTCAGGACATGCTTTTATCCTTTATCTTTTTCCTTCTCTTTTCCTTATTCATTTTTTTTGTAACGATTAGATTTTCAAAAATAATATGTATCATAACCCCCTTTTACTCCCCTTATCAGGGGAGCCTTAATTGAGATATTATTTTTGAAAATCTGTGTTACTGTCTATTGCTATTCAAAAATTTTTAAGTACTCATGTTCTATGATGGACTCCCCTCGCCGTTCGCCGTTTATTCCGGTTTCTGTCTATCAACATACTAAAGTCCTCACCCTTTCTCAAGCCCTATACCATATACCTTATACCTGATAACAAATTCTTTCTCTCCAGACTACTTATCCTCCAGGGGCAAAAACATAGGATCCCAGGGTTCAAGAAGAATAGGTTTGGTTTCCAGGATCTTAAGAACATCAGGGGAAATATATCTTTTGTGAATAACCAGTCGGAAAGTATATTCGTCGAACCACTCATCAGTCATGGTCAGATATCCCTTATGACCTGCAGCTGGTCCCCAGCTGTTTTCCAGAAGCCATTTAGTGATGTTTCCTTCCTGATCCTTTTCAAATCCTACCAGGGCCATACCATGGGATGAACCGCTTCCTGCAGCTAAGATACGTTCTTTTTTATTCATATCGAATTTTATTCCGTACAAGGCTTCGTAATCATAATTTTTCAGGCTCAGCAGTCCTTCCTCCCGGTTCAGCTGCTTTCCGACATCACAGGCATGGTACATAGCCTCACCGTCTAAAAGTGATTTCTGGGCGAATTCTTTAAGTTTTTCATTGGACAGGTTTATATATTTCCAGTTGACTCCTTCCACCATATCCCGGTAATACTCAATTTCATAGAGTTTGTAATAGTCACGGGTAGGATCATTCATCAGCATTACATAGTCATTCAGATCCACATCAACGGTTTCCCGGAAAAATTCAAGAGGAGTATAGGTTTTTGGATCACTGATGTTTCCATCTTTATCTTTATAACGCCAGGTAAATTCTGCAGGAGGTTCACCCATATGGTATACCAGAATTTTATATATATCGATCATCATTTCTTCTTTTGCTTTTCTCAATGCTTTCACTGATTTTCCCTGTTCATGCATCTGGCGCAGACGAATACCGTCTTCGCGCAGTTTTGTAGAAAGAACGCTTCTCATGTCTCTGGTATGAGAGCTGTGATAGGTTTCCGGCATAACACTCTTGGGAACCAGACCGTACTTTCCTATAACCCCGACTGCCATATTCCAGACCCCTCCGTCACTGACCGGATGCTTAAACAACCATCTGACTTTCTGGTCCAGATCTTTTTTATCTCTGGTTTTAATAATATTCTCCAGAAACAGGTTTGATTTTTCCAGCTGATCCCAGAAAAAAGAATAATTTTCCGAAAATTCAAAACTCTCCAGATTGAATTTTTCCCGAACCTTTTGACGGATGACATTCAGGCTGGTAAAGAGCCAGCATCGTCCGGTAGACTGCTGATCAGTAATGCCTTTGATATCCAGCTTTACTTTGAAATAGTGATCAATTTTGCCAACATGAGAACGGTTCACAATCAGATCATCAATACTGTTGTTGCTGATGGCATTGATTTTCCCCGGGTCAAGATCTGATTGACGCATTTTCTCTAGCAGAGAAGAGGTGATTATTCCCTTTTGCTGGGCTGCAACCGGAAGGGTAAATCCGGTTATAATAATAACTAAAATCAGAAACAGTACAAACAAATTTTGTTTTTTCATGATGTTTCCTTTCTTTGATTTGAGGTTAAGAATTTATAATTATATAATTTCCCACGAAATGCACGAAATACACGAAGAATATTTATATAGTTTATTTATTTTAATTTTCACCAATATCAATAAATGTTTCAGTCTTTTCTTTTTTAAAGGATTTGGTGATTAACTGGTAGAGAGCATAGAGTTCCCAGGAAAAAGGGATATACCCGATATAGCCTAAGATGGGCATTTCAAAAATATGGCAGAATTGCACAAAGGGAGTGTGGTATACCCATTTGGGATAGGCATAGTAATTCCACATTTCCCAAAAAAAACCACAGAGTAAGGCTCCACAGCCCAGTGTTATAATTTTTTTCCAGTCACCTTTCTGCAGTTTTTCCAGTAGAGTGGGATTGCCAAGCCAGTAATTTACCGGATCAATGATCAAATAGACAGACAGCCAGACAAAAGGGTAAAAGAATTTTGGGAACAGGAGAATAAGCAACAAGAGAAGGGTTCCGATTAAGAGAAACAGGGTGAGGGATTTGTTATGTATGGAAACAGCATTGCATTTTTTTATTTTTTTTATGAATTTACAAGTACCAATCAGTTCAGCAGAGCCGAATACAGCAGGGATAACTGTGGAAAAGTTAAGAGAGGCATAGAATGCATACTGTAATGCGGTAAACTGCTCTTTTCCCAGATATATCCAGTTTTGAGTTCTGATATTAATCAGTTCAAACAGCCACCAGCAGGGGGCAGAGATGATAAAGAGAAGCATAAACTTTTTTTTGTTTCGGGTAAAAAGAGAAGTACCTTTCCGCATCCATACCAGACTATCAACAGTAAGAGAATAGCCCGTCCACAAAGGGAAAAAGAGAAGATGGGAGCGGGGTCCGGATAGAGACCAGATGAGAATCCAGGCTACGGCTACCAGAAAGATACCAATCCAGAAATGTACTGGGATTTTTTTATTAATATTGCGGGTAGATGTTAAATTCTCATTCATTTTTGTATTTTTTTATTAGTTATAAACTCATCAGTTGAAGTATTAGAGCCATTTTCTTCTGCGAAAAAACCATATCATACCAATCATGATCAAGCCCATTACTCCCAATATTATAAAATAACCCCATTTGTACTGCAGCTCAGGCATATAGGTAAAATTCATCCCATAAATTCCTGCAATAAAAGTCAAGGGGATAAAAATGGTAGCGATGATGGTGAGCACTTTCATAACTTCATTCATTTTATTACTTATATTGGAAAGATACATATCCTGCAATCCGGTAATAATATCCCGCATGGTTTCTACCATATCGATTATCTGAATAGTATGATCATATACATCATTTAGATATATATTAGTAGAAGGAGTAATCAATGATGATTCAGTACGTTTCAGTTTTGTTATTTCTTCCCGAAGCGGCCAGACGGATTTACGCAGAAAAAGAAGATTCTGCTTTAAAGAATGGAGTCTATGCAGAACTTCAGGTTCCGGATTCTCAATAACTTCATTTTCCAGATTCTCGGTCAGCTCTCCGGTTTGTTCCAGCACAAAAAAGAAGTTATCAACCACAGCATCAATAAGGGTGTAAGCAAGATAATCAGTTCCCATAGAACGAATTCTTCCCTTCCCGGTGCGGATACGTTCACGAATTGGATCAAACAGATCACCCTCTTGTTCCTGAAAAGAAATAACACAGTTTTTAGTTAAGAGTAAACTCACCTGTTCAGTATTAAAACCGGCAGCAGGTGCATTATTAACATGCATACGCAGGATAATGAATAAAAATTCTTCCAGATCCTCAACTTTGGGACGCTGATTTGTATTTAAGATATCTTCCAGTATAAGGGGGTGAAGGTTAAAATGCTTACCGATTTTTTCAATAATATCAATTTTATGAATGCCATCGATATTAATCCAGGTAACAGATGTGGTATCCCGGTATTTAAACGTTTCTTCTATAGAGGAGCATACTTTTTCTTCTACCTTAGAAGCGGAGTAATCGAAGATTGTAATCTTGGGCTCTTGTTTTCTTTTCTCTCCGGTATACACCAGAGATCCGGGAGCAAGTCCTGCTTTTTTTGATCGAGCAAAGAAAGGCCTGCGCATAAGGTTATTCCTCCTTACTGAAAATGTGTATTAGTTTTCTTTTTCAAGTTTTACATTCAAAGGCGGAGACTGGTCTTTTTTATCTTTACCCGGATACAGAGTAAGATGAGGGAAGGGAATTTCGATATTGTTTTGATCAAATGCTTTTTTCAGCCGTCGGTTGTATTCTCTTCCAACTCGCCATTGTTTGATTGGTTTAGTAGTGATACGGGCTTTGATGATCAGAGCGGAATCTGCAAATTTATCCAGACCGAAAATTTCCAGAGGTTCGATAATATCATCTTTATATTCAGGATCAGCTCTCAGATCCTCATCAACCTGTTTCATGATCTTCATTACTTCATCCACATCCTCTCTGTAGGCAACGCCGATTTCGAATACATAGCGGGAATATCCTTTGGTCATATTGGTCACCACACCGATGTCCCCGTTGGAGATATAGTGTACATTACCGGCTAGATCGCGAAGGATAGTCAGTTTAAGGGTCATTTTTTCAACAATACCAGCTTTATCTCCAATCTGAATAACATCCCCTACCCGGTACTGATCTTCCATTAAAATGAAGAAGCCGCTTATCAGATCCTTTACCAGACTTTGAGCACCGAAACCAACCGCCAGTCCTAATATTCCTGCGGCTGCTAAAATGGGGCCGATATCAATATTAATTTCACTAAGAATAATAATCACCGCTACTGAACAGATGATTATGGTCCAGACATTGTTGAAAATAGAATTTAAAGTATTTGATCTTTTACTGAATTCCACATCATACTTTTTCTTATCCCTGACTGAAGTAAATATTTTATCAGACAGATAATGGATAATCCGGATCAGAACAAAAGTGCCAACTATGATAAACAGAATACTGAGTCCGGTTTCTTTCATCCATGAAAACAGAGTTTGTAAAATACTATTCAACTTTTTTCTCCGATTTTATTGATATTGTTAAAAATTCAGAAAAATAAGAATTAACATTAAAAAGTAGTTAGATTATTTTTTTCCTTCCTTTTTAGTGTACAGGTTTGCTGTTTCTTTTATTAAATTCTGAAGATGATCAACCATTTCATGTGTATCAGTTATATTCCCGTCTAAAAGCAGTACGCTGGTATGAAGATTATTTACCAGTTTGGTTAACAAGGGATCTTTTGCATTATTCTTGTAAATGGCCAGCATTTTATTGATCAGGGAATGATTTTTATTAATTTCCATTTTTTTGGGAGCAGGTTTTACTTCTTTGTTAACCATCTGCATAATTTTTTCCATCTGTTTTGACATCTGTTTATTAGTGCCGACAAGCATAGCAGGGCTGTCAATCAGGCGGTCTGAAAGCACAACATCCTCAACTTTATCTCCCAGAATATTTTTCATACGCCTGGTCAGTTTTTCCAGATCTTTACGTTTTGCACTGCTTACCTCTTTTGGTTTTTCTTTCTGGGTGGATAGTTTTTCAATCTGGGAGAGATCCGCCTGGTCAGCGGAAGTGATTTTTTTATTCTTGTATTCAAGTAATCCGGGGAGAACAAATTCATCCACCGGATCGTAGCAGTATAAAACTTCAATATCATTTTTTTTGAATATCTCCAGGGTTGGATTATTATGGAGATCATCCCGGGAAGGACCGGAAAGAAAGTATATTTCTTCCTGGTCTTTCGCCATGCGGTCAACATAAGTTTTTAAATCGATAAGCTCATCTTTATCTTTGCATTTTGAAGAGTTAAAGCGAAAAAGTTCGGAGATTTTATCTTTATTGCTGTAGTCGGTATATCCTTCTTTTAATATACGACCGAATTGATCCCAGAATTGTTTGTATTTTTCAGGTTCTTTTTGAGAAAAATCCTGAAGATAAGAGAGAAATTTACTTACTACTGTAGTTTTTATTTTTATCATGTAGGGATTTTCCTGCAGGGTTTCCCGGGAAATATTCAAGGGCAGATCATCACTCTCAATTACTCCTTCCACAAATCTCAGATACGGGGGTAGTATCTCTTTGGCATGGGGATCAATCATCACCCGTTTTACAAAAAGTTTTATACCTGAATCGTTTCTGCTGAGGCCCATCAGTTCAAAGTTGGTTTTGGGGATAAAAAGAAGAACATTGAACTGTAGGGGGACATCAGCTTTAAAATGATACCAGGTTAAGGGGTCATCATTCTGCCTGGCAATGAATTTGAAAAATTCCTTGTAATCATTTTCCTTAACGGATGATTTCGGTTCCCGCCAGATTGCAGAAATTTTATTAGCTTTTTCCCCGTCCAGAACAATTGGAAAGGGAACAAAATTGGAATATTTTTCAATTGCAGATTGGACTGTTTCTTTTTCGGCAAATTTTTCTGCGTCCTCTCTTAAAAAAACTTTAATTGTTGTTCCCCGTTTTATATCGCCTGAAGCCGGAGCAATCTGGAAAGAACCCTGGCCTGTACTTGTCCAGGTGTAGGCTGGTTCTTTTTTTTCTGCTGATTTGGTGGTTATTTCAACCTTTTTACCTGCCATAAACACAGAATAAAACCCTACCCCGAATCTGCCTATGAGATTTGCCTTGTCTTTACCTTCATCCGATATTGCCTTTAAAAAGTCAGCTGTACCGGATCGGGCAATGGTTCCGATATTATTTTTAAGTTCCTCTCTGGTCATACCTATTCCTGTATCAGAGATAGTAAAGGTTTTTTTATCTTTGTCAAGATCGATTTTGATTTCAAGATCAAGATCTTTATTGAAAATTTCCTCTCCCAGCAATTTTTTAAGGCGTACTTTATCCAAGGCATCTGTGGCATTGGAAATGAGTTCGCGAATAAATACATCTCTATAAGAGTAAAGTGAATGGGTTAATATATCTAACAGCTGAGTAACTTCAGCTTTAAACTTATATTGTTTTTTATCTTTTTTTTCAGGCATTCCTCTAATATTTTAAAATGAGGGAGGTAAAAGATGATTGGAAAACCATCAATTGAGATGTATGAAAAGATAATTGAGTCAATTCCTATTGATATCTCAGTTCTAGATAAAGATGATAAGGTTCTAGCATGGAACAATCATGAAAATAGAATCTTTAAAAGACCAATGAGCGCACTTGGAAACGATGTTAGAAACTGCCATCCTAAAAAGAGTCTATCAAAAGTGGAGCAAATTATATCTGCCCGGCCAAAGCTGGCAATACGACCTCATCATGACCGACCAGGACATCAATCCGATCGCCAGCGTACTCCAGGATCTCCATCGTATAGGGCAGATTGCCTGAGGAATCCTTGATGCC
>JAWODZ010000072.1:0-3943 GCA_046483025.1 bacterium | reverse complement strand
AAACCGTGTATGACAATTTTCAGTCACATTCTCCATCTTTCCCATGCCCAGAACCATAATAACCTTGTATATTCCATCACCACACGCTTGGCACTCTGCCGTTCGGAATACCATCGTCCCGCATTAAAATCCGAATACCGGCTGGGAACAACCATTATATCAACAGGATGATCGAGTTCTGAAAAAGCCCTTCTGAAAACAGCCCTTGCACGTCGTGTATGAGATGGTGAGGTAACGAGAATAATACCTTTTATATCATTTCCCGACTCAATAAAGTTCCTTACAGCCACAGCTTCCTGGCCGGTGCTTTGTGCCTCTCCAGGTATAATAATGACAGCATCTTCCGGAATACCTAGGGCAACCCCAACCTCCTCAGCCAATCCGGTATTTGTTTTAAGATACACCCCCCTCTCCGCCAGAGCATCTCTGCCTGTAATATAGGTATCAACCATAATTACCTTTTCAGAATACCCGGCATTAAAAAGATCATACGCCTGCAGCATCCGGTCGCCAGGACTTCCCATCAGTACCACAATTGCATCAGCACTCTCCGGCTTGTCCTCCACCACCAGAAAGGTGCCGGCATTTCTGATGCCAAAAAAAATAATCAGTATCGACAAAATACTGATTATATATAGAATACTATTTCCCTTTTTTAACCTGTTCACCTGGCTACCCTGTTTTTTGCTGATTTTATAACATAAAACCGGGCTGACAAATATATAAATGAAATAAAAAGTGTAGCCAGAACAAAAAGACCAAAATTCATGATGCCTCTGTAAATCAAAAATATCACAACAACATTAATGATAAACTGTATACCGGCATATATTAGGGAAACCGCAATATGTGACAATCCCATTTCATTGGAAAGGTACTGATAAAGATGAGTACGGTGGGCCTCAAAGATGTTCTCTCTTCTTATCAACCTGTGTGCAATTGTGAAGACACTATCGGCAGCATACACCGCAAAAAACAGTATATATTCAAATATTTCGGTATTCAATATCAATGACAGCATTATGCCCCCCAAAAGGAACGCCATGCTGACGCTCCCAACATCCCCGGCAAAAGCCAAAGCCCTTTTTCTGACGTTAAAAAGAGAGAATATTGCAACACTGATAATAAGAATTAATAAAAGCTCCCTATCCACAAACCTTATCTCTTCCGAAACCATCAGAAACGTACCAAGTGTTGTTAAGCTGTAAAAAGAAGTAATTCCGTTTATGCCATCCATAAAATTAAAGGCATTTAACCATCCTGTCATTAAAACGTAGGCAACTATCCAAAAATACCAGGGGGTCTCAAAAAATGAGAGTTCAACAAACAACAATGAAACCGCAACAATTTGAATACTCAACCTGAAATCCCTGTGCAGATCATGCAAATCATCAAGAAAACTTATTGAGGCTATAAGGAACAATCCGGTAACTCCCAGAATACAATCAAAGCCTGATACAAAAAACCATAAAAAAGCTGCCAAAGGAAATATAATACCACCTCCACGAATTGTCGTATGGCTATGTGAACTGCGCACATTTGGTTTATCTACAATCTGGTAAATTTTCGCAAGATGCCGGTATAGCAGAAAAATTATCAATAACCCCGATGCAATTAATACATATGTCATTTTGCGAGATATTCAAATGTCTGTATCAAACCATTTCTGGTCGAAACAGGAAGGTTTTTTACTTTCAGGGCATTCTTAAGTTTCACATTTGACACAATATACGATTCTGTCAGTTTTTTTAGCCGTTCACTATTGAATGGTAAATGTAACGCATCACCTGCCTTTGCGAAGTTATTAATAAAAACTGCCGGCACATTCCAAATTCGAGGTTTCTTTTTATTTACTTCTGCAATCAGCTTTATCAATTCATTGGTAGATACCGGTTCATCATCCGCAAGATTATAAATCCCGGGCGTAACACGACCCTGAATTATTTCGGCAATTACCCAGGTAAGGTTGCTTACAGATAAAAAAGAACGTAGATTTTCAAATGAACCAAGCGGATATGGCAATCCCTTTGATAAATAGTTGTATAGAAGATTCAGGTTCCCCTTATTACCTAGCCCGTGAATCATGCATGGACGTAAGATATATACGAATCTGTCCGATGATAGCTTATGATCCAGGATATAATTTTCCGCTGCTAACTTAGACTTTCCGTAGGGTGTCTTCGGGCCAGGCAAAACGTCCTCTGTAAGGGTATCACTGTTTACCGTATCGGCTACAGCTTTAACTGAACTAAAGAAGATAAATTTTCCTGAACCTGAAGCAATAAACCAGTCAAATATTTTCTGAGTCAGCCCCAGATTAATGTCAAAATATGTTTGAAATTTAGAAGTATTTCCAAGGTCATGAGCTTTCCCGGCCAAATGAATTACAAAATCATAAACGGGAAGGTTCCCCAGGTCGGACCAATTATAAAAATTACTCAATCCTTCGGAGTGATTACCTGGTAAATCAATTCCGTCCATCTCATAATCACCCGCAAGTCCCCGAATTAAATTCTTCCCGACAAAACCGCCAGAACCGGTTATAAGAATTCTTTTATAACCCATATGTAATTTTATTTAGCAGTACCGGTTTGCTGATAATTTCTGCATGATAATATTGAAGCCGCCATTTCTCTGTTAATCCTTTCCCTGCTGAATTTCCTGATAAAATCAGACCTGTTGGATGTCTTGTACTTATAAGATTTTAATTTTGAAACCAATTCTTCAACATTTCCGGGCTTAAACAAGATAACATTATCAAGATGTGTTTCCATAAAATCTTTTGAGAATCCTGATACCCCGGCAATTATAGGCTTATTTGAAGCTCCCAGCTCAAAAACCTTTGAGGGGAGAACTTTATTAAAAGCCTTATAATCATTGAGGTGAATAAAAAAGAAATCCGTGTCGGAATAGATATCAAACAATTCTTCCCTGCTTACAGGTTTCTCAAGCGTTACATTATTAATATTCCTGGCTTTTATTAACTCTTTCAGCTTATTTAACTGGCCGCCGTCACCAATTATTCTGAAATTGTATTTTTCTCCAAGTTGCAGTGCAGCATCAGGAATTATTTTATGTAAACCCTGTCCGTCACCGATATTCCCTGCATACGTAATTACATAATAGCCACGGGCAACAGATTCGGATGATTCAGTATTGATATACTTCTTATCAATTCCGTGAGAGAAATTTGTTATACAATTGATATTATAATTATCGGCATATGCATTAAATCCTCCTGAAATAAAATTTATATGGGATGCATAACCAAAAACCTTTTTCTCTATGTATTTGAGATACAACAAAACAGGTTTTTTAATAACAGGTATCTTAAAAACCTCTTTCATGGTATCAATGAAGAGGTCTCGTATATCAAGATAGAGTGGGATTTGTCTTTTCTTTGCAATTTTATAACCAAGATAAGCCGTAAAAAGACGGGAAGAAGATGCAAAAACCAGATCGAAAGAATCGTTTTTTATCTCCCTCAAGACTCCTTTGAAATAAGAACGAAAGGACCATATCTGATCGTAAAAACCACTCTTATGTTTGGTAACATCAATCCTCCTTATAATCAAATTATTTCTATATTCAACCGCTTCTGCCTTTTTATTATATGAGGAATACCTGTTAGGTTGGGTAGTAATAACTTTCACTGTGCCTCCTTTTGTGCTTGACTGTCTTGCAAGTTCGTAGGCCAGTGGTGTATTTCGAAAAGAACCGGCACAAAGATCAGGTTCAAAATAAAATGTCAGGTATAATATTTTCATCTAGTGAACCAGAATTAACGAATACGACATCATTTTATAACTATCCTGAAGGTCATATAATTCCGGAAACTGATTTTCAACCTCTCGGCAGTTCGTGTTTTGTTAAATCCTTCAGAAAATCCATATTCACTCATTTCGATGGAATCAATATTCTCAAACATAATATCAAACAAACG
>JAWODZ010000044.1:0-11949 GCA_046483025.1 bacterium | reverse complement strand
GTACTATTACTTCCGGCTGGGATCGTTTCATGCCCTGGCGTACGGTTGACGGCAAAGAAATCGCACCCAGAGGTTCAGTAGAACTGGAAGTAATGCTGCAAGGTATTTTTGAAAAACAAAGATTTTTAGATTTAATATTGAATTTTATTGTTTTTGAAGATGACGGTGCTGTTATTCATAAAATAGCAGCAGCCTATCATCAGTTTCATGCTGTCAATAAAGCTGTAGGATGTACTTTTTCCGCCTGTGGTATCGAGTATGATTCATCCAGGCTCATTGGCAGATATCCAAATTTAATGGAAAGTAAGACAAAGCTTGTAAAAGAAAGCACTCTTAAAATTGGGCCGGGCACTGACCATTTTCAAGGTCAAAGAATTGGTGTGGTTTGGCATACACAGGGGAGCGGGAAGAGTCTGTCCATGGTATTTTATGCCGGTAAAGTTGTGCGTCATCCTGTTATGGAAAATCCAACTGTGGTTGTGATCACAGACAGGAATGACCTGGATGATCAGCTTTTCAGTACCTTTGCTCATTGTAAAGATTTGCTGAGACAAACCCCAATTCAAGCAGAAAACCGGGATCATTTAATGGAACTGTTGGATGTACCAGCCGGGGGCGTCATATTTACCACTATACAAAAATTTTTTCCTGAAGAAAAGGGTGGAGATTATCCAGCCTTGTCAGACAGGAAAAACATAGTTGTTATTGCAGATGAAGCTCACCGCAGTCAGTACGGCTTTATAAAAGGTTTTGCCAGACACATGCACAATGCCTTGCCTGACGCTTCCTTTATCGGATTTACAGCAACTCCTATTGAACGTGGTGACCGCAGCACACCTGCAGTTTTTGGGGATTACATTGATAAATATGATATCCTGAGAGCTATAGAAGACGAAGTAACCGTACCCATCTATTATGAAGGACGTTTAGCAAAAATTGAAATTGATGAGTTGGAAAAACCTACTATTGACCCGGAGTTTGAAGAAATAACAGAAGGAGAAGAAGAATCGGAAAAAAGAAGGCTGCAGACCAAATGGGCCAGACTGGAAGCTATGGTGGGTACAGAAAAACGCATCGGATTGATTGCAAAAGATCTGGTGAATCATTTTGAAAACCGGCTTATTGCCATGAAAGGCAAAGCCATGATCGTGTGTATGAGCCGGCGTATCTGTGTGGATATGTACAATGCTATAACAAAACAACGGCCGAAATGGCATCATGAAGAAGATAAAAAAGGGAAGATTAAAATAGTAATGTCAGGATCAGCTTCAGACAATATTGACTGGCAGCCCCATATACGAAGCAAGTACAGACGGGAAGAACTGGCTAACCGGTTCAAGGATCCTGATGATCCATTTCAAATAGTGATTGTGCGTGACATGTGGCTCACCGGTTTTGACTGTCCTTCCCTGCATACCATGTATGTGGATAAACCCATGCGGGGGCACGGATTAATGCAGGCTATAGCCCGGGTAAACCGGGTTTTCGGAGATAAACCGGGCGGTCTTATTGTTGATTACATTGGACTGGCAGATCAGCTGCAGCGGGCTATGGCGGATTATACAGAAGCCGGTGGGAGAGGTGAAGGCACAGTAGACCAAGAACAAGCAGTGGCTGTTATGCTGGAAAAATATGATATTGTTTGTGGCATGTATCATGGTTTTGATTACAAAAAGTATATAACTGTATCTTCGGAACAGCGTTTAAAAGGCATTGCTGCTGCCATGGAACATATTTTATCTCTGGAGGACGGAAAGAAAAGATATTTGAAATATGTTTCCGATTTATCAAAGGCATTTGCTTTAGCAGTGCCTCATAAAAAAGCTATAGCTATAAGAGATGAGGTGGGTTTTTTCCAAGAAGTACGTGCAGGTATTGCAAAAGCAATCACAGAAAATGGAGAAAAATCCAAGGAAGATATGGAAGCAGCTGTCCGGCAATTGGTATCTCGGGCAGTAGCATCGGATAAAGTAATAGACATATTTTCTGCAGTTGGATTAAAAAAACCGGATATATCTATTCTTTCAGAAGATTTTCTTCAGGAAGTGCGAAGTCTTCCTCAGAAAAATCTGGCAGTTGAATTGCTGAAAAAATTAATCAATGATGAAATTAAACACCGTTCCAGAAAAAATGTAGTCCAAGCACGTTCCTTTGCCCAGATGCTGGAAGAATCTATTAAAAAACTGCAGAATCGTGCTATTGAAACTGCAGCCATCATTGAAGAACTTATCCAATTAGCTAAAGAAATGCGTGAAGCTCAAAAGAGGGGAGAGAATCTGGGACTTTCCGATGATGAGGTTGCTTTTTATGACGCTTTGGAAGTGAATGACAGTGCTGTAAAAGTGCTTGGAGACCAATGTTTGAAAACCATTGCTCGAGAACTGGTTACCGCAGTACGCCGCAGTGTAACCATTGACTGGGAAGTGCGTGAAAATGCCAGAGCACAGATACGGGTGATCGTAAAAAAGATTTTAAGAAAATACGGCTATCCGCCTGACAAACAGGAAAAAGCCACAAAAACTGTTCTGGAACAGGCAGAAGTGCTGTGTAAGGACTGGACAGAGCAGGAATAATATCATTCCATAAATTTAACTTTATGGGGGTATCTTTATGAACATTGAGTTACTGAAACAGCATATCAATTCGTACATTAAAAACATGAAATCAAATCCAGATGAATTCCAGGCTGATTTTGGGGAACGAAAACAGATGATTAACTATTATCAAAGCTGGAATGCAAATAAAATTCAAAAAATGTCTGAAGAAGATGTATATGAATATATATCTCAGCTCTGGGCAATGCTGATCTGGGGGAATAAACAGTATGTTGTTGATAAAATACTGAATGACAACGGGATTAAGAATTTCAGAAATATGCTAGTAAATTTAGTGTGGAGTGAAGATGATATAGCAAACCGCTGGGATAAATTTCGCAAAAATATTAAAGGCATGGGACCTGCTATGATCAGTGAAATTCTCTGTAAATCACACCCAAAAGAATACATGCTTTGGAATCGGCGTGCCTATGTTGGTTTGAATTATTTGGGGGTAGAAAACCTGCCAAGGTATGATTATCAATTATCCGGTAAGGTGTATAAACATCTGTGTGAGGTTTGCAAAGAAATTGCCAAAGAAATGAAACAAGCAGGATTAAAAGATACAACCCTGCTCTCCGTTGATTATTTCATCTGGTCTGAACTGCAGGTGGAAGATAATTTAAGTCAAATTTATTCTAAAAAAGAAAAGACTGTTGAGGAAATTGAAAAAGAACAGCCGGAAGCAGTTGAATTCATCCATAATGATATTAGAGATAAAATACGGGATATTGGACAGTGGCTTGGTTTTGCATCAAGTATAGAAAAGAAAGTTTCGGAAGGTTCAAAGGTTGACACCGTCTGGGAAGCCACTATTGGTAATATGGGAAGAGTTATTTATGTGTTCGAAGTTCAGACCAAAGGTAGCATTGACAGTTTAATTATAAATCTTTTAAAATCATTGAACAATCCTGCTGTACAAGGTGTTGTGGCAGTATCTGATAAAGAACAAATCAAAAAAATTAATCTTCATGCCACTGATGTTAAAGATCTGAAGGATAAATTGCGAGTGTGGGATTATCAGGAAATCCAGAAAGTACATGAAAGCCTGGAATTTGTTAATTCGTCTATAAATAATTTGGAGTTGGTGCCGGAGAGTTTTGGGTGAGATTATCGTTTCATATAATTAATTATTCTTTTTTCTATTTGGTTTTTAGACTCAGTTTTGGAAACTTTGTATAGAAATATGTCAACTGGAAGAAAAAATAAATTAACTGGTCAAACAGGTGAATACCTTGTTGCTGCTGAACTATCCAGACGAGGCTTAATTGCAACTACCTTTACAGGTAATGTCCCACATTATGATATAATTGCCTCAAATGATAAAGGTAAACATATATCCATTCAGGTTAAGACAATCAGTAGTACTAATTGGCAATTTGCACAGATTGATAAATTTATAAATATAAAATTTCAAAAACATGTTCAAATTGTAGGAACATGTCGACCTGCACCAATAGAAAATCTTATTTTTGTTTTTGTCAAACTTGGAAGTTACGGTTATGATAAATTTTATATTTGTGCATGGTCTGGGTTATGTGATTTACTATCAAGACTTCATTCCGATTATCTAGCAAAACATAATGGGGTAAGACCGAGAAAATGGGACTCATTACACACAGCAATTTCTGTAAAAAATATATCGCATTTTGAAGATAGATGGGATTTAATTGAAAAGATGTTAAAATAATTAAATTTTCTAGTCCATCAAAGTCTCAACCTCTGCTCAACAAAAAAGTCTGAATCACAGATGATCACAGATACCACAGATTACACAGATTAATAAAGTCTGAATCACAGATGGACAATTATCAATGATCAATGAACAATATACAACAGGAATGTTGGAATAATGGAATAATGAGGGTCAGGGAAAACTGTGTATCTGCTTCCATCATTCCGATATTCCACAATTCCATTCTTCCAAAGATCAAAGCACAGCTTTGAATATTATTTCCGCCCCAAGTACAACTTGGGTCGGAGGCGTAGGAAAGACACGCCTGTCAGTCTGAGTCCATCGAAGACTGACCGATCCGGAAAGACGGGTATTGGTTATTTGGTATAAGGTATAGGGTATAGGGTAAATGGGTTGATGCGTTTAAGCGTTAATGCGTACCAGTCTCGCAAAGCCTCTGCCTCTGCTCAACAAAAAAGTCTGAATCACAGATGGCCACAGATAACGCAGATTTCACAGATGAATAACGTATACGAAATCTTTATCTGCGTCATCCATTCATCTGCGTTATCTGCGATTCTGACAATGAACTATGACAGAATACAAATACAAAGACATTACCGAAAAAATTATTGGGTGTGGCATGAAAGTCCACACCGCACTGGGGAATGGTTTTCAGGAAGTTATTTATCAGCGTGCCCTGGCTCTCGAATTTAATAAAGCCGGGCTTACCTTTGCCCGGGAATGTGAAATGCCCATTCATTATGATGAAACGGAAATTGGAACACGCAGGGTAGATTTTTTGGTTGAAAGTAAAATAAAATATCTTATATTTTATCTTAGACGTTAAAAGTAAAATAAAAAATATTTTATTTTAGCTTGGGAGCAATCATGAATTTAAAAGATTTCAAAGCGGGTACACTTAAACAGGGTTACGAATATCAATATTTTCTACCTGAGAAAATAAACCATTCGTTTTTCTGGACGGATAAAATCATTAATGAGCTGCTAGAAAAAGCTTCATTGCGACTTGGCGAACTGCATTCCTTCTCACGGTTTGTTCCCGACACGGACATGTTTATTCGCATGCATATATTCAAAGAGGCTGTGGTTTCAAGCAGGATAGAAGGCACCCGTACCAATATCGAAGAAGCGTTTATTGAAGAAAGTGATATTGACCCCGAGAAAAGAGATGACTGGATAGAAGTTAATAACTACGTCAAAGCAATGAATACGGCGATCCATCAACTTGAAAAACTCTCACTTTCAAACCGGTTAATCAGGAACACACACCGGCAGCTTCTTACAAGCGGAAGGGGTAAGCACAAGCGTCCGGGTGAGTTCAGAAAATCACAAAACTGGATTGGCGGTGCAAGTATTTCAGATGCTGTCTTTGTACCTCCGGCTCATACGGAGCTTCCTGAGTTAATGACCGATTTTGAGCAATTCCTTAATAATGAGGGTATAGGCGTACCGCACCTGGTCAAGGTTGCAATTGCCCATTATCAGTTTGAGACGATCCATCCGTTTCTGGATGGCAATGGACGAATCGGCCGTCAGCTGATCACACTCTACCTGGTATCAAACAGTATTCTCGATGAACCGCTGCTGTATCTTTCTGATTTCTTTGAGAAAAATAAGGGGCTCTATTATGATAATCTAACCTTGGTTCGATCGAAGAATGATCTGGCGCAATGGATTAAGTTTTTTCTTACAGGAGTGATTCAGACTGCTGAAAACGGAGTGGCAACATTGAAGAAGATTGTGGAGCTGAAAGAACGTATCGAAAAAGATAAAATTATGAATATGGGAAAACGCACCAAAAAGGGGCTTGAGCTTTTTCATCAATTATTTGGTAGACCGGTCGTTTCTGTTAAACGTGTTGAGCAGATGACTGGACTTTCATCCAAAGCTGCAAATGATTTGGTACGGGTGTTTGTGGAACAACGTATTCTTAAAGAGACAACAGGTGCTCAGAGAAACCGAATTTTTTCTTTTGATGAATATATTGATATGTTTTAATACCTTTCTAGACCCACAGAGTCTCTACTTCTACTCAACAAAATAGTCTGAATCACAGATGAACAATTATCAATGAACAATAAACAATGATCAATGAACAATATACAACATGAATGATGGTATAATGAAATAATGGAGATTAGGAAAAACTGTGTATCTGCTTCCATCATTCCGGTATTCCACAATTCCATTCTTCCAAAGATCAAAGCACAGCTTTGAATATTATTTCCGCCCCAAGTACAACTTGGGTCGGAGGTGGAGGAAAGACACGCCTGTCAGTCTGAGTTCATCGAAGACTGAAAGAACCGGAAAGAAGGGGTATTTGTTATTTGGTATAGGGTATAGGGATTTATACGTTTAAGCGTTAATGCGTTTTCTCACTCTGTAAGGGCAGGAGCTCCAGTGGTGCATGGAATGTGAGCAGTAATCTTTATCTGCGTCATGCTTTAATCTGCAGTATCTGAGATACAGACAATAAAAATTGAAATTTACCCTTACTTTGATACAAATCAATGTCAAAATAACCTTGACTATATTACAATTTTTATCCTATATCTAAGCATTCTGAATTTTCTACTCCAGGTTTTAAAAAATACTTGACATGACAGGAATAATGTTGTACATTATATACAACGTTGTAAAAAAATTACAACAATTAAATAAATTGTGATAAAAAAAAGAAAATCTTGGAGGTCAAGAATGGGTAAAGTGGGAAGTAATATTTTTGGGAGGCTCCACCGAGCCCTTAGAGAGAAAAACAATCTCTCTCTTAGAAAATATTGTGAACGTGCAGAGCAGGATCCGGGGAATATCAGCAGGATTGAAAGAGGATTAATGGCACCACCTCAAACAGAAAAAACCCTGAAGAAAATGGCAAAAACACTTGGGTTGAAGGAAGCTCAAAAAGAATGGAAAGAATTTTTCGATACTGCTGCTATTAGTGCCGGTCGTTTACCTAAAGAAGTTATTGAGGATGAAGAACTGCTGAAAAATCTACCTGTACTTCTCAGAACGGTTACAAGGCAGAAATTAAGTGATAAGAAGTTAAATGAACTTATTGAAATCCTGCGGAGGAAATAATTGTGAACCAAAATGCGTTTCGGGCTCCTTATCTGCCATATGATAAAATAAGGGCGATTGCTGAAAACTTTCTTGAAAAATTCCATCCCAAAGGAACTATTCCAGTAACCATAGAGAATATAATTGAATTCAAACTTAATATTGATATTGTACCCTTGCGTAATCAAAAAGAGATTAAAAAGGGAAGGATTAATTAAGTAAGTAGTAATAATTTAGCCCATAAAAAGCTTTGCCTCTGCTCAACAATAAAGTCTGAATCACAGATGGTCACAGATGCCGCAGATGACACAGATTACTAATCTGTCCGGAAAGTTTTATCTGCGTCATCCTTTCATCTGCGTTATCTGTGATTCTGACAGTTAATAAACGAGAAATTATGTTTCCTCATATTAATGTCGTTCAAAAATCAAAGCGAAGCTTTTTATTTTATTTCCGCCCCAAGTACAACTTGGGTCGGAGGTTTGATTTTTTACGTGAAACATTAACACTGGAAATGTCCATAAATAAAATTAACATCAGCGGCGGTGCAAAACATTGTCCGTCTAGATGCCGTTGTTAGGTAACGACCGGACCTGTGACCTGTGCCGCGACTGCATTGCTGGTCGTCACATATGCACAACCAAACGCAAGATTCATGAGACTCGCAAGATGCAATTCCTCGTTGATCGATCCGGTTCCATCAGCCAAAAAGAAGACGCGGTAATCCCGGTAGTATGCATCCCGGGCCGTTGATTCACAGCAGATGTTGGTCATGATTCCGGAAATGACAACGTCTTTGACTTTCAGGCAGCGCAGGACAGTCTCGAGATCTGTGTTGTAGAATGCAGAATATTGGTGCTTGAAGACCACCTTTTCCTCTGGCAGCGGAACTAAATCCGGATGAATTTCGCTCTCCGGGCTGCCTTCTATGCATTTACCCTCCCACCACCACCCCATGATTCCGGAGTCGAGGTCGCCGGGATGGTGGACGTGCCGGGTAAAGATTACAGGGCGATCCGCGCGACGAAAGGCATCAATGAGTCGTTTAACCGTTGGAAGGATGGCTATCCCACCACAGGTGAATGTGGGAGATGCCGCATCGAGGAAGAACCGTTGCATGTCAATCACGAGCAAAGCACTGGTCTCTGTGTTCAGCCGCATCTCATGCTGGTTATAGCCTCGAATCTTCTCCAGCCACACCAAACTCTTGGATTCTATGTTTTCGGATGTTACATATGGTTCCATGACAACTCCTATTTGAACTTCTTCATTGTTTGTTAAACCACCTTTTCAACGGGCTGCAATACTTTAAGAATACTTCATAGAACAATTTACTTTGAATATGTAACTGTGTATCGAACAGCAGGTAATTAGTTTTTATTTAATTATTTATTAGGTGAAAGTCAAGTGATTCAATTTGATTATGTATTGATTATTTCATATCTTATTAATGATTAGTAAGAAAAAATTACAAATCACAAAAAATAAACAATTAATTAAACAAGGAGGTACACCATGCCGGAATTCGGACATCCGTTTTCAGGACTTGCCAATGATCGTAAACTGACTGATGAGGAACTGATCCGCGCTATCCGTTTTATGATTGCAGCGGAATATGAAGCAGTGCAGCTGTATATGCAACTTGCGGAGTCTACTGACAACAAATTGGCACAGGAAGTGTTAAAAGATATTGCTGATGAAGAGCGAGTGCACGCAGGGGAATTTCTTCGCTTGTTAAAAGAACTGGCCCCGGATGAAGAAGAATTTTATGCAGAGGGAGCAGAGGAAGTACAAGAGGAGATTGATAAGCTGAAGTAGCAACGACAAAAGAATAAAGATACAAGAATCAGGGGGCAAGAACATAAGAGATAGATTTACAACTAAAACAACAGGTTTTCCATTTTATTTCCAAATCTTATTAACTTTTTAAATACTCTTCACTCCCCTTGGTCGATCAGAATGACATTTAAGAAGTAAAGATCTGAAAAACTGTAAATTTTTTTCAGGACGACACCTTTTTTTCCTTTTTCCTTTATCCTTCCATTCTCCCTATTCCATTTTCCTTTTCTCCATATTCCCTTAATTGCGATCTTCAGTCAGAAAAATATAGATCGTAAGTCTACCTCAAAGTTTTTTATTCACCATCTTCCAGCGGTTCCCATTCTCCGTAGCTGTCAATCTCAACTCTCACCTGAGGATCAGTAGTATATTTTTCATCGGTATTATAGTACCAGCCCATGTATTCTGAATCTCCGCCTCCCTGGGTGGTGATCAGAAAACGGTTTGATAAATGCCCTATATACATGGCCCGGTCCCTGGGTTTTGGTTTATCCCCTCCCTGAGGGTCCATGTGAATCCAGCCGTAGTTGGGGAAATACACCTGGGGCCAGCGGTGGAACACACCATCCAGACAAGCATCATCCCCTCGTACGACAATACTGCCCACATAACGGGCAGGCAGACCTGCCGCACGGCACAGGGCAATGAAGCAAAAGGAATATTCTGAACAGGAGCCGGTTCCTCTCTTTAATACTACCGGAGCAGTATTCCATCCCCCCTCCAGTTTATATTCCAGGGTTTTACGCACATGATCAAATATTTTTCTGGCAATCCAGTAGGGATTTTTCTCATCTCCCACAATCTCTTTAGCTAAATTCTGCATATAGGGATCATTGATTTGATATTTGCTGCCGTCAGCAGTGTAATCGTCTCTTATTTTTTTGGGGATATCTTTAAGTGTCCCGCATTTATCCGGATAAATAAAATAGGAGATAGCACTAACTTCAGCCTCTACAGTCATAATAGATTGCAGAGCAGCTTCTGATGCTTCATTCTGATACTGAAAGCGGGCAAAGGGCTGGTTCCAGCGGTCTTTAACCACAGTGTACGATTCAGGATTAAAAAATTTGGATAATATTTTTTGAGCGGGGTTATCTTCAGGCAGAGCAAAATATACATCCAGATTATGCAGATTACCGTCTCCGAATATTCTGGCAGTATGCGTAACGGTGATTTTTGCTTTACGTGTATCTTTTAGTGTATACAATTCGTTATCACGGCTAACCAGCTGATAGATTGTATTGGTCTGATAATCAACATTCCATAAATATTGACCATCCCAGGTAATTCCGCGGGTAAAAGGACCGGGAGCATCTGTTATGATAATCACTTCTCCGTTATCCGGATCCACCATATATATTTCATCTTTGGTGCGGTCTGTACACCAGAAATAGGTACCGTCATAGGTTATTCCCCGGATATCACTGTCCGGAGCTGAAAATGTTTTTACAGCAGTACCGTCACTGAGGTCGATCTTCATGATCTCATCCGAGCGGGAATCTGTAACCCACAGGGTGTTTCCGTCCCAGGTCAATCCTTCCGAACTTCCGGAAGGAGTGCCGATAGTTGCGAGAATGGTGCCATTATCTGGATCAATTTTAAAAATTCTGCGCTGATACTTATCAATGTTCCATAAATGGGAGCCGTCCCAGGCCAGTCCCAGAGGCCACAGACCGGGAGAAGGGATTTCCTTTACTTTTTCACCGGTTTTGGGATTAACGCAAATCAGCAGATGTTTCTGGTAATCAGCAACCCATAGATGTTTCCCGTCAAAGGTGAGACCGGTTGAGCGCTTATACGGGGCGGGAATTTCGTGTACTATTTTGCCTGAATAAGAAAATACTAATGCAGAAAAACCGAGGGACAACAATATAAGAACAATAATTACTTTTCGCATAATAGTTTCCTCCTTTAGTTTTAAAGTTATTATTTTTTGATGTTCATGTGATTTTTGATTCTTACTGTTAATGATAATCAATTCAAAATATATATTTTATATTAAAACATCAACATTTTTTTCTTGACATTTTATATTCTTATTAGTAATATGCAAAATATAAATATCATTTCAGTTCCGAAATACTCTTACCCAATCATCTGAATATACGGATTTTTGTGTTGTCAGCTTAATGAATAGATTTATATGAGATTATATACAGTTCCATTCTTTTTCTAAATTTGTTGATAGGTGATCCTTAAAAGAGACACATTATTTATTACAATAAAATAAAGTTTAAAAAATCAATTAAGGATAATTTTTATGATAGGTAAAACCGTGTCTCATTATAAAATTATGGAAAAACTTGGTGAAGGCGGTATGGGCGTAGTCTACAAAGCTGAAGACACAAAGCTCAAACGAATTGTTGCTCTGAAGTTTCTGCCCCAGGAATTTACTCGTGATCCTCAGGCTAAACAGCGATTTATCAAGGAGGCCCAGGCTGCCTCATCGATGGATCATACCAATGTATGCACCATTCATGAAATCAATGAGACAAAAGATGGTCAGACCTTTATTGCCATGGCCTGCTATGAGGGGGAAACTCTCAGGGATAAGATCACCAGAGGTCCTTTGCAGTGTGAAGAAGCCGTGGATATAGCGCTACAGATTGCTGCAGGATTAAAAAAAGCTCATAAAAAAGGGATCACCCACCGGGACATCAAACCGGCCAATATTTTCATCACTGAAGATGGCGTTGTCAAAATCCTCGATTTCGGTCTGGCAAAACTGGCAGGTCCGTCGCAGCTGACTAAAACCGGAAC
>JAWODZ010000021.1:0-24776 GCA_046483025.1 bacterium | reverse complement strand
ATTATTACCAAGCAGATACTGTGCCTTGTTCGTTTTGTAAGTAGCGATTTGGCTTCTTAACTGGTAGAAGCACAACCGATGCATTGATTATGGGATTAGATGAATGGGGGAAAGCTATAGACAGTGGGGACCAGAAGGTGATAGGAATTTTCTTCGACTTCGCCAAGGCATTCGACATTGTTGACCATGAGCGACTCATTATCAAGATCGAGTCTATGCTTCCTCAATGGCTAATCACTTGGATTGCAACTTGGCTGTCACATCGTAAGCAACGAGTTGTCTACAGAGGTAAGGCAACAAAATGGCGAGATGTACGTGCTGGTGTTATTCAGGGCAGTGTCCTTGGACCTATCCTATTCCTCCTCTTAGCCAGTCCACTATTGCTTCTCTTCCGGTTGCAGTTCGTTCTCTCCATTCAGGATGGTTTTCCCAGAATAATTCATTCACATGGGGCAGCTCCAGCCAGAGATACACCAACATGGCATTCTCATGCGCCAGTTCAATCAATCTGTCATATTCATACGTCCATCCTGGATAGACATGCCAGCCTGATACATAGATTTTTCGGAATCCATATTGTTTCCACATTTTTACCAAATCTTCAACACTCACATCTTCACGATCACCAGGTTCAAAATAAATCTCTGTCTGATTTCTTTTTACTATAGGCCATAAATCAAATTGACGCTGGAACACATCCAAAAAATAAGGATACCGTCCATACCCCTGAGAAGTAGTTGGGTCAAACAAGGTGGCAATATAGAGATATTTACCCTCACCGTATTCACCCCCAATAATCAAGGGATCACCAGTCTCAATTTCAGAAAAATAGGTTACATATTGAATCCCTACTTCAAAATTCTTATACAATCCGGTCTCTTTCCAATGAATGCCGACCTGGGGATAATACTCATCCCTTACTGTTTTTACCTGTTTAAAATCACTTGTGGAGTTTATCCCAATTCTGTTACTAATATCGGTTTCTTTTTCCATAACAACATTCATACCCTTAGACACCGCACTTAATATAATAAGTGACTGCTGTTCGGTAAGTTGTATACCAGCTGCATAAGGGATTACAACAAGATTCACTTCTTGAGGAATTTTAAAAAAATCATATATCGAAACTGTTTGATAATCAATACCTACTGAGGTAAATGTCTGTTTATAACTTTCCTGATCTCTTGATATATTGCCTTCAGCATTCGGATCAATGAGGATTATCGGAACTGCAGGAGAATGTTCTGCTTTCAGAGGTCCACTTTGCCAAAGCTTTTGTATCCTGACCGGAGAACCTGAAAAAATTGAACTAATACTCTTTACAAACCCGGGCTTTTTCTCATTAGTGGATTTTGCAACGTATATCCAGCCGGGATTGCAATCCACCTGTTTATGGAAAACATCTGTTTGTTTTTCCTTGCTGTATTCAACCTTTTTAACTTTTCCTTTAGGATTGATATAAAATTCTTTTAAATATGAATCCTTCAGATCCAGAGATATATCACCACTTCCACTTACTATGACCATTGACGGAGATACTACTTTATTATCAAGGTTACGGATATTTCCAAATGAATATCCTAATGTAGTAATTTCTTTAATTAATTCTTTTAAAACCTGTAAAGAAACAAAGGGGTGAAAGAAAAAACTGGCACATCCATCCCGGACAACTAAATTTTTCCTGGCATGAGCAACCATGGAATCTGGAACGGGATTATCAATAGGAATATATCCCAAATTTTCTGGAATAAGCTGGGCCTTGTCTTTTTGAGCAGGAATAAAAAAAGGAAGAAGCTGATCACTACCCAGAACATCCAGGGTCTGTCTTCTCTCATAAGCAGTACTGAAAAACTGGTTGATAACCCTGTAATCCAGCTGGGAAGCTGCATAATGCGGTGTTTCCCAGGCTAAAGGATATATATTGTTTTCGTAACACTCTTCTAAAGCCCGTATAATTCGTTCGCTCACGTATTCTTCCGAATCCTGAAAAATCGGTCCGCCATTCAAACCGTCCCAGTATTCATAATCTATAGTTGTCTGCCCCCTGTATTGATGAGTAACTCCATGCAGTACTATTGTCCCACCCTTGGAAACCATATGCTTAAGCGCCATGACCAGTTCAGGAGTATCCGATAATGATATAGTTGTATTATCAGCAGGATTCAGATAAAAAGGCGTCAGTCCTACAGAAAAAGGAATATCCTTTGAACCTAATAAATTTGCAATATTTTTCAGACTACCGGGAATGGTAGTAGGATTCACATCTTCAATCCGAACCAGAGCAGTATGTTTTTCCTGATGATCTTCGCCTGTAATATCATGAAGAAGATCCGCAAAAACAATATGCCGTCCTCCTTCTGTTACAAATGAGGTAGGAAGATCAGCAATATACCAAAAGTTATTATCCTTTACTACATAGGGAACTGTTCGTTCATTAAAATGTGCACTGGCCAAGACCTGAGTTCCTACCGTGTCTTTTATTTGCACTATGTTTAGAGAAGTATCTAATTTTGTAAAGGTTGTTTGTTTATAGAAAATCTGGTAAGCAATACGTTCATCAAGTTCAATATAGTCAAATCCCCAATCACTTTGGTTATTTTCAAAAAGAAACTTCAGATTATAATTAATCCAACATATCCTTGTTTTAGAATCAGAAATAAACCGGATAAATTCTTCCGGCAAAGACTGACGATACTCAGCCCCGATATAAAAAATTATATCCGATTCCGGATGATCCCTAACTGAAAATTGATCTTCCAGAGAAATAAGAGTAGTTTTAGTATGAAAATGACGTAAAAGTACTTGGATTTGTTTCGCATCATTAAGGCCGACAGGATCGTAATAAATTGTTACTTTTTTTAGGGGTAAATAATCTAATGCTGTCTTTATTCGGGACCATAAATTTTTTTCATCAGCTAAATGAGTATCATAAAAATCAATACCCCAGGCTCCCGCCTGCCAGGCATACTTGATACTTTTCAGAAACTGCTGGTCAGTACTTCCTATATCCCCAAAGGTGGATAACTCCGGATGTATGACCACTTTTGTTCTGTCTTTTACTTGTAACAATATTTGTTTTGCTGCTTTCTCGGTCCATTCCGAAGAAAAAGTTACTGTGTCATTGTGAGCATCAGCCCACTGCTGCCAGATAAGTTCCACATTTAAAATATCAGGTTTATAGGCAGAATCAAGTATTTCATTTAAATCAAAACCAGTTAGAAAACGCTGTTCTTCAGGCGAAAACAGTGTGCCATCCTCATGACTGGAACATACAGTAGTAATGGATAACTGTTTATTCTTTGCCTGTACAGCTTGACTGGTTTCCAAAAGCAAAGAGGTTAAGGGCTCTGAACGATAGATCGAGAATTCTTTTTTCTGGAAACGTGTATCATTATTCAGATTATGTTCTTCATACACATCCATACATTGTTCACAATAACATGCCGCATTATATTTCCAGCTCACTATAGGTTCAGCTATATCTATTCCGTCCAGATTCGGATAATTTTCAAGCAGATCATCAATAAATCCAATCCACCATTCTCTGAATTCTGTGTGGCGGGTGCAAAGCAAGAAACCATTATCAGGAGATTTATAATCTTTGCCGTTAATTTTTTTAGAGCGCCATTCAGGATGTGATTCCCATGCTTTTTTATGCCGAAAGGCAGGTATCCAGGCAAATACCTGCATTTCTTTCTGATGACAGACCGTAAGGAATGTACTCAGGAAATCAAGTTTTCCGTAATCCGTCTGAATATTCAGAGGATAGTCAGTGTTATAAACAGCACCATACTTCGGATCATATACTTTTATATAAACAGTATTAATACCCGATTGCTTCCACTCTTGTACCAATTGTTGGCAAAACTTTTTGATTTCCAATTCAGAATCGTAATAATATGAGGGATCAAAACGGACTGAGGTAAAACGTTTATGTGTAATCTCAAATTTATTTTCAGCACTGAATGTTTTATAAACAACAAAAAAATAAATTAAAAGAATTAATACCCCTGATTTTGTCATTGAATGTAAATACAGTTTCCGAAAAAAAGTCATTATTACTCCACTGATTAATATGTCATTATTTCACTTGCAGCCCATTGTACTAAACATTTCATATTTTGAATAATTAAGCATAATTTAAACATAACTATTCATTTTTAAAATAATTATCTATAAAAGCAATATTTATGCCAATTAATAATTCACCCCTAGAAATAAATATAATGAAAATATTGATTAAAAAGTAGGAAAAATTTTCCGTATAAAAAAACTTCTTTGTTGAAACCACCTGGTAATTTTTCTTAAAAGGATTAACATGCATTATAAATAGTTAGAGGATTCAGATTATCTTCACTCAGTTTGAATAGGAAGGTCTAAAAAACTACATAAAAACTACAGAAAAAAGATGATAAAACAGAGATCAGGATTTTAATTATCACACTTGGCCCTGGAAAATTTTCTTAAAACAGGTTTCCATGGAATCAAGACTTAACATAACCTCAGAAGTCATATCACCCATAAAATCAAGAGAAACGGGTTGAACTCCTATTAGTAAAGAACTTTTTTTTTGTTCCTGAATCAACCCCATTAGAAGAGACATGGGAACCTTGTGGGTGGATATCGGAGAGGCAAATGTATCAATATCATTAATATCAAAAATTCTCAACTCACCCGCAGTTCCTTTAAAGTGAACCGCATCCGTAAAAATAATTATATCAAATGTACCAGTTTCCAAAAGATCATATACTATTGCTTCTACAGATCTCTCTGATTCCGAATATACCCAATCGGGAAAATTCTCTTTCAATCTTCCGGTAAGTTCAATACCAAATCCGTCATCTGCTCTGTCCGGGTTACCCAAGCCTACCAGAGCTACAGATTTATTATTAATTAAATTATCTAATTTCTTTTGTATGTCCGAAAAATTATTCACGTTCCAAATTCACCAGATGAGTAGAACAGCTTATGCAGGGATCATAGGCCCGGCAAATCACTTCACACTGAAATCTCATGTCTTCGTCTTTTGCATCTTTTTTTACCATTGCTTCCACAGCTTTACGCAAATACTTTTCACAATCCTCCAGATTCTGTCCGGTAGGAATAACAAAATTTGCTTTATGGACTAATCCGTCCTTTATTTTATAATGATGATACAACGTGCCGCGCGGAGCCTCTACCGCCCCCACACCTTCACCTTTATCCTGGGTTGGTTGTACCAGATCAGGATCTTTTTTAATTTTTACTATACTGTCTACTATTTTCGGTATCTGCTCCAGGGCCCATACAATCTCGATCGCCTGTGCTAAATTATTATAAAGAGGATTTTTCAGCCACCGCTCATTCCAGTATTTTTTAAAAAGTTTACCGGATTCTCCTTTCAGCCGCTCACCTAAATTATTCATTCTGGCCAACGCTCCGACTGTAAAAGGTTTTCCCTTATATGTACAATGCTTTGCAGCAGAATGTGCACAGAATTTTTCATTGGTCAATTTCTGGTAATCTTCACAAGGTACAACTTCACCATTGGATATTCTGATTGCATCCCCCATAAGACCAAATTTATCATTTCCGGGTTCACAGCACATAAAAGTGGTATCAGCATCAAAAAAATCTGGTATATCTAATCCTCCGACTAAGTTCGCACCAAATTTGGCAAATTCTAATAATTCCTTAGCTTTTTTCTTAATATCAAGCAGGATTTGATTATCCGGATATTTACCGAATCCACCTACAGTAGGATTTTCTCCGTGAATCATTCTCCCGCTGGTCACTTCCATGATATGGTTTGCAAACTTTTTTAAAGATAAAGCCTTTAACACTTCATCTCCATATTTTTCAGTCATTGCTATAGCTGAGGGATACCCCAGAAAATCAGGCAGGGCTAAAACATACACATGCAAAGCATTACTTTCCAGACACTCACCCAGATGCATTAAGCTTCTCAAATGCTGAGCTTTGGGAGGAACCTCTATTCCTAATGCTTTTTCTAATCCGCGAAGCGCTGCATATCGATGAGATATGGTACATATTGCACATATTCTGCAGGTAATACTTACATCTTCCTGAGGCGTTTTCCCTTCCACCAGGGTTTCAATTAATCTTGTACCTTCAAAAATATCAAAATGTACATCTTTTATTTTTTTGCCATCTAACCGTATTGTAATTCCACCTTCACCTTCTACTCTGGATAATGGCTCAACTGTTATTTCTTTCATTAAAGTTCTCCTAAAATTTTCTTCAAGGGCTTCATAGTTGCACTACCTGAAAAAATTCTAAACCGATTCTTTATCTCTTGAATCGAAAACTTTTTTTCTTTAAGTAAATCAAACTCAGAAGTAAAATTTGCTTCTTTCATAGGACCCCAGCATCCCATACAAGGCAGATTATGGGAAGGGCACCGGGCTCCGCACCCTGAAGCAGTTATAGGTCCAAGGCATAATATATCTTTAAGTAACAGACAGTCATTTTCTTTTAAACGACATTCATAACAAACTGGATAATCCGGATAAACCGGTTCATTTTCCTGTAGTAAATTGGCAAAAAAGTAAAAAAACTGATCTGCATCAATAGGGCACCCGGGAAGATAAAAATCAACATCTACAAAAACATCTATGGGCTTGGACTCAATAGGGGTACGATTGGAAAAATTATTGTCTCCGTACACCTTTTTCAATCTTTTATCCCACCCTTTGGCACCAAGTTCCATAGCTTGTACTCCACCGTAACAGGCACATGTACCAATTGCTACCAGAGTTTTTGCCCGTTTACGAATCTCTTTAAGATGATCTCCCTGTTCCTGATTACTTATGGATCCTTCTATTAATGCTATATCCAGATCAGAATCATCATTATCACTTTTTGCAAGTGAAAAAGATTTGATATTAGCTGATTCAAAAAATTCAAGCAGTCTGTCTTCTGAATGTATGATTACTAACTGGCACCCATTACATCCTGTAAAACCGTAAAGACCAACTTTTAATTTTTCGTTATCCACAATCTTACCTCATCTTTATATATGAAAATTAAATAAGTCCCTGCATATGGATTACATCCCAATATGAGAATACAGGCCCCTCCAAACAGGTATAGACATATCCACCGATAATACAGTGTCCGCATTTACCAACACCACATTTCATCCTTCTCTCCAGAGTCATTAAGATGAGATGCTTGGGTACATTCAGCTTAAGAATCTCATCTACTACATATTTATACATTACCGGTGGTCCGCATACAGTTACATAGGTATTTTCAGGATCAATATCTTTAATCCTGGGTATCAATCGTGTTACCACTCCTGTATCATACGGCCACTCACCTGTATCATCCTGATCAACAGTTAAGAAACAATTCAGATCATCCCTGTTCATCATATGGAAAAATTCCTGTCTGAAAAGCATTTCCTCAGGATTTTTGGCTCCGTGAATTAAATATATTTTCCCAAATCTGTCCCGGTTGTCAAGAGCATACAGGAGAAGAGAACGTAAGGGTACAGCACCCAATCCACCCATAATAATAACCAGATCATGGCCTTCCATCTTCTCTATAGGAAACCCATTTCCATAAGGACCCCTTACCCCAAAGATATGGTTTTCTTTTAATTTAAAAATTTGATTTGTCATTCTGCCAACCCGTCTGATTCCAAATTCCAATAATCCCGGTCGTGAAGGTGTTGAAGAGATTGAAAAAGGAGCCTCCCCGAAACCCGGTAAAGAAACCATCATAAACTGGCCCGGATTATACCTCATTTCCAGTGCTTTATCCATATCTACTGCCCGTACCTGAAAAAAATGAACATCCTCATTCAATGGATATCGTCTGATCAGACGCATTGGTTCTGCTGAATATGGATTTTTCTCAGAGCTTGTAATCATCATACTGAAACCTCCTCGCCTTTAAGGCGCATTGCAACTGTCCGGATATCAATATCAACCGGACATATATCTATACATCTTCCGCATCCCACACATGCAGGTTTACCAAACTCTCCTACAAAAGCCTGCAGTTTATGGGTAAAACGAAGCTTCAATCTGTCTGCCCGGGCTTCTCTAAAATTATGACCACCGGCAACCATGGAATATTCCCGGAACATACATGAATCCCATTGTCTAATTCTTTCACCTTCTGTATTTTTCAGGTTAATTTCATCATAAACATTAAAGCAGGGACAGGTAGGACATACCAGAGTACATGATCCACAGGAAAGACACCTTTCTCCTAATTCGTTCCAGAGCCCATCATCCCAGTACAACTCCATTAAACTTGGCATGCCGGAAAAATCCATATCAAGTTTAAAAGAAGATTCTCTGTGCTTTCGCCAATTAATATAATCCTCTAAGTCATCATGAGTAATCTTTTCATCAATAATTTCAGGGCATTCCCGGATCATATCATCACCAAGACTGGAACCGATCCATATAATAAAAAAATCTGTTAATTCAGTAAAAGCAATATCAAAGCCCGTTTCAGCATGATCAGTATTGGTTGTTTTACAAAAGCATTTATCATCAGGAATACATGAAAGCTGAATGATTGCAGTGCGTTTCCTTCTTTCAATATAATAAGGATCAGGGTTATTCTGAATATGAAAATTATCCAGAATCATTAATGCATGTGTATCACAGGGATGAAGACCAAAAATCACTTGACGGGGAAGATTCTCTAAATCTTCCTGAACTCCTTTTTTATCAAAAGAAAACATAGAAATTTTTGGAGGTAAAAGAAGTTTTTTAAAGGGAATTTTAGTTCTCAATGCGGACAGATCAATTTCCCTATAATCATTAATTTTCTTTATAGAGAACTTATCCCCGTTTTTAACCGGCCCCCACAGGGTCCCGAATACTTTGATAGCATCAAAGAACTCAAATAAATTTTCTTTTTTCATTTTAACGGCTCTCATTCACTCACCCCGTTTTTTTTTAATTATTTTCAACAAAGTAAAAAATATTCTCCAGTTTATTCTGGATATTTACATATTGAAGCACAACCGATTCATCCGTGATTAAACGAACAGGTGCAAAATTTAATATTCCCTGAATTCCGGCAGATACCATAGTATCACACACCTGCTGAGCTGCGACTTCAGGGACAGCAATAATACCTGTTTTAATCCGGTGGCTTTTAATATAATCAGGCATTTTTTCCACAGGATAAATTGGTATTTTCATTTTCTTTTGTTTGGAGGAATCGATATCAAATCCTGCCATAATCTCAATTCCTTCCCGAATAAATCCGTTATAATTAATTAACGCTGTACCTATGTTACCTGCACCTGCTAATATTAGTTTGTATACCCGGTCTTTACCAAGAATTTTCTGTAGTCTGTTTAGCATATTTTCAACAATATACCCACCTTTTTTTTTGCCGGTAATATCAAATTTTGAGAAATCCTTACGTACCTGGGAGGCAGAAACACCGACTTTATCTCCCAGCATACTGGAGGTAAGTCTGTGATAACCCAGTTCCTGCATTCTAACAATTGCACGTCGGTATCTTGACAGTCTTTTTATTGTTTTTGAATTTTCTTTTTTATATATCATTTTACCTCTTATATCAGTTTATTGTTCTTATTTTCACAATAAACTTGTCTAATATAAATAATTAAAACACATTTGTCAAGTATTTTTGTGATTTTTTTCACATAATGTATTAATTTATAGTACCTATTTTTATTGATTACTATAGATTATTTTCACTACAATAAATTACTTCAAATTTTGGATAACATAAATAATAAAAAACCCCAGAAGTTAAAAACTCCTGAGGTAATTTCTTCTCTCTTCAATATTATTATCTAAATATAAATAATCATAAACTTTATCTGATAAACTAATCAAGTATTAATTTTAAATTAGTTATAAAAATTTCACCTCTCTCTTAACTGCTCTTCTAATTTTTCCCGTTCTTTCATATTTTTTCGGATTCTAGCTAATGATTCCATATACCGATCTTTCTGCTGTAAATTCACTGCTTGTTTATATAACTCTTCAGCTCTCACCAGATTGCCCTGTACTTCATATGACAGGCCAAGATTATAGTAACCTGCTGATTCTTGAGGCATATTCATAACAGCTTCCTGCCATGCTTGTTGTGCTTCAGGCCATAAGCCTTGTTCAGCAAACTTCTTACCTACTGCAATATTTCCCTTACCAGGTTCGATATATCTTTTTTCATACATATAATGAGGAGCAATCATATGAGCAAAATTAGTGCATACTTCTTCTGAAAGATCCCGTAAAATATCACTTTTTGGCTTTAATTTATCAGGTGAATTTGAAACCGCTGCTAAAAAACCTTTTTCATCCTGACTGTTATAGCTTTTAGAATCACTGTAAGCAGCCAGCAGTTGACCAGTTTTAACATTGACTACTCTAAAATTAACTGCAACATCGCCCTGACGCACATAATGAGTTTCATCCACCCATACATCTTCATATATTTTCTCCTTGACCTTTTTGGTCTTTCCTGCTTTCTTATCCTTCTTTTCAACTGTTCTGTATTTACCTGTAAACTTCTTCTTCTTAACTTTCTGAGTAATCTCTTTATCCGGAGAAACTTCATACTGTGTAACTTCACCAAAAATCATCCCATCAACACCTAATACTTTACCTATTTCCACTGCCGTTTCTTCATCCATCACTCCCGACATACCCATATTCTGTTCTTCAAGAACCCGGTTTATTTTCTCCCGTTCAATAATATCAAAATGATTTGATTCAATTAGTTTCGACTGAAGCAGGGTAGCAATCTGACTTCCTGATCGATCAGGTCCCCTGAAATCAACAACTGCTACTTCTTTAATCTCCGGCATGCTAATAGTAGCTGGCTTTAATACTTTAATTCTAATAACTGAGGGAACAGTACAGCTAATTATCATTAAAACTATTAAGGGAAAGAAAAAATATAACTTTTTCTTCATGCTTGATCTCCTTATAATATATTTATATTATCAGTTATATAATATAGCACACACAGGTAAAAAATCAAGAAAAAAATGTATAATTAGTTTGAATTCCAAATTATTTGCTTTATATTATTTTGACAATTAGTAAATTAATATAAACATAATTAAAAAATTTAAAAAATGGAGTGTAGAATGAGTGATAAGAACAAATCTTCTAAAGGGATAGGTTCTTTTTCCGGTCAATTCTGGCTTGTGGTAATGTTTGAATTCTTTGAGCGAGGCGCATATTATGGAATGATGAGCTTTATCTCTGTCTATTTTGTAAATATTCTGCATTTTCCCAAAGAGAATGTAGGAGTCATCAAAGGAATTATCCAACCTCTTCTCTACTTTTTACCAATTATTTCCGGTGCTTTGGCAGATCGATTTGGATACCGTAAGCTGTTTTTGATTGCTTTCTCGTTCCTGGGAGGCGGTTACCTGCTCACCAGTCAGGTGACTAGTTACGGAGCTGTATTTATTGCTCTGGTAATCATGGGTATAGGCGCAGGAACATTTAAACCTCTTATAACCGGGAGTATTGCCAAAACCACGAATGAAGATAACAGCACCCTGGGTTTTGGGATTTATTACTGGTCGATTAATATCGGAGCCTTTTTATTCCCATTAATTCTGGTTCCCTTTCTAAAAGCTATTAATCCAACCTATGTCATTATTGCCTCTGCCATTTGTACTGCTTCTATGATTATTCCAACCCTTTTATTTTTTAAGGATCCTGTAAAACTGGAAAAAATTAACAAACGCGATCAAACCAACCTCCTGCAGACAATTGCAAATGCTTTTGAGATAATCTACTCCCCGATTGTACTGATATTTTATCAGATGAAGAAATCCAGTCTTGCAAAAATCATTACAGGAGTGCTGTTAGTAGTTGTTCTGATGTATTCATTATCCAGCTATCTAAAACCTCCTTCTGTAACAGAACCTTACTCAAAAATTGGTATAAAAAAAGCAAATACCACTCTTGTTTTTAAAGTTGATCGAAATATGCTGGGTAAGGATAACTATAGTCTTGCCATAGATAATAAGGATACAACTAAAATAAATCTCACCATATTTAAACCTCCTCTGTTAAATGATTTCTCAGATAAGATAGTTATGAAATTACAGGACTTTTCCGGGTTTGAACAGATTGATGACGATAATATTGAAAACTGGATAGACTCCTCTGATGAAAAAATAACGTTACATTTAATTAAAGATGAAAGTATCGGAACTCCTTTTACAATTAAAAAACAATCCGACCAGGAATTTACTATATATCTGAAAGGTTTGAAAAACTTTCCTGAATATCAGGAAAAAATAATTTCTAACCTCCATGATTATCCGGTTCTAAGCGGTATCACTAAAGAAGACCTCCAAGATCTCTACCGATCTTCCCAGGCCAGGCCTTTCTTTCTGCTGTTTGTTGTCTCTCTTATTATTGTGGGTATATTTATTTCCACCATAACACATCACGCCAGGAAAAAAGATAAAACGGAAAAATCTGGAAATACCCTGTCTTTTATATTCACTTTAATCCTGGGAGCCGGAATATGGCTGCTTCCGGGGCTGTCATTACTGGGCCGGATTATTTCTTCGGTAATATATATATCCTTAACCTCTCTTTTTATTATTGACAAGACAGACCAGGATAAATTCATCGATCATGCCAAATTTCTTTTGATGATCTTTCTCTATGCCGGATTCTGGGTACTCTATTTCCAGATGTTCGATTCTGTACTCTGGTATGTGCAGGCCTATGTAAACAGCTCATCCCTGAATCAGGCTGTTAATAATTTTCTGGGCTTTCTGGGTATTAATAGTAACTGGTTTTTTGATGTTGAACATGTGACAGTAATTAATGCCGGAACAATTATTTTATTACAATTAATAATATCTACTCTGGTAAAAAACAAAAAAGCACTCCCCACCATGATATTCGGAATCAGTCTCGGTACCATTGGTATGGCCATTCTTGCTATTAACACCTCAATCTGGGTGTTTATAGCAGGCATTATGATCTTTTCTATCGGGGAGATGACTGCTCATCCTAAATTTTACAGTTATATCGGTCTGATTGCTCCCAAGGATAGAAAAGGGATGTATATGGGGTATGTGTTTCTCTACGGTGTTTTCGGAAGTTCCATTGGTGGGATAATCGGAGCTCGTCTATACGTGCATTTTGTGGATACACTTAACCAGCCCAAAACCTTATGGCTAATTTTTGCCGGCATAGGTGTATTTACCATGATTTCACTAGCACTGTATAATAAATTTCTGAAACCGCATTCAGAAGGAAAAAGGATAAAAGATAACGGATAAAACGGGTGTCGTCCTGAAAAAAGTTTATAGTTTACCACCAAGCCAGTTGTTCCGAAACGTCATTCTGAGCGAGCAAAGCGAGCGAAGAATCTCACGCCTCCAAATAAATAGGTATGACGGTTTTTTGCTGGAAAAATATGATTCTTAATAAAAATAATATTCATTTCCAGCTAAATTTGTTCTTTTATATAACCTTCAGTAGCGTGAGATTTTTCGTTGCTTCGTTCCTCAGGATGACAAGAGTGTTAATTACTATTTTGAGTTAAAAATTAATGAAATTGAGGAGGATATAAAAGTAAATAAGATCTGGATACAAAAAGAAATAAACTTTTATTTTAGTTGTAACCTATTTCATGACAAGACCCCTATTCCCTATTTCCTATTCACTATCCTTTTTACTTTATTCTTCTGACTTCTGCCCCTAATGATTAAACTCTTTAAATTTCAAAAACAACCTGGCCAGCCAGCTGTTTTCTTCCACTGCACCTTTTAAGATCAGTAAACTTAAAACCGTAACCGCTGTACCTGCTATTAAAACCCCGATAACATTTGCAATAAAAAATTTTCTTTTATCCAGACCCAGCAAATAAGCACCAAATGCTCCGGTATAGACTCCGGACCCGGGAAGAGGGATCCCGATAAAAAATGCCACTCCCAGTTCACCATATTTTTCAACATAAGGATGAATTTTGTTCTGGGTTTTTTCCAGCCGAGGCCATACATTTTTTTCAAACCAGTTCCATTTTCTAAAAAGATTAAAAACCGGGCTCATGATAAAAAATATTAACCAGCCCAATAGTATATTTACTCCAATACAAATCAATGTCACTAACAGCCAGGAGAGTTCATCCTTCATGGAAAAAATTCCAAACGGTACTGAAGCTCTCAGTTCCAGCATGGGAATAAGGGTTATTGCTGCTAAAATAAGAATATTTTGGATCATACAACCTCTTAGAAATTATTTTCCTTTAATAGTTTAAAGAATTTATAAGTAAATTACAAAATCTCAGTGAATCCCGGAAACGCCGGATATTGCTGTGATGAGCACAGTATAATGATTCTATGGGTAAAAATGAAAGTTTTTTCCCTCTGGTGACAGTCTCTAAAATTAATTCCGTTTCAATTTCATATTTTGAAGATGTGAGATTCATTTTCTTTAAAAGATCGGCCCTGATCAGTCTGTATCCGCACTGGCTGTCAGGAATCTTTGTGTTTATAACTAAGGAAACAGCCAATGAGCTTAATATATTAGAAGCTATCCTGTCTAACGGCATCTTTCCCAAACAAAAATCTCTCCAGCCCACAACCATATCACATTGAGTAGTTTCCATGCACTGAATAAATTCAGGAATGTAATCAGGATTGTGCTGACCATCACCATCTATGGTAAAAACCGAATCTACACCCCGGGATAAAGCAAGATCAAATCCGGTTTGTAAAGCTTTTCCTTTTCCTCTGTTTTTCTTGTGCCTGTAAAACTGAACTCCTTTACGTTGACCTATCTCGCTGACATTATCCTCAGAACCGTCATCAATTAAGAATATTTTATCTTTATTGATATATTGAAAAGCACAATCCAATACTGTTTCAACCTGTGATGCTACATTATATGCTGGTATTACTATTCCACAATTCATACAGATCTTTCATCCTAAAAGTATTATTAAGATTATATAGTATAACTATTTCAGCTTAAACATGCAATGAAAATGCAATGTTAATTCTTTTTTTCAGTTTCATTAAATAAGCTGGATGAAAACGGATTTTATTTTTAACATTAAAAATAATATTCTAAGTGAATAATTTATTCCTCCGACATAAGTTGTACATAGATCGGAAATAAAATATAAAGCTTCGCTTTGTTTTATATTTTAACCTCCCGAAGGTTTGGAACCTTCACTTCGTTCCGGACAAGCTCTTCGGGAGGTTTTTTATATCAGCCACTCTTCAAAACACTATCCAGACACGGTTAACCGCAGTCCTTGACTGCGGTTTAACTCGTTTCCCCCAACGGCAGTCAGGGACTGCCTCTAACCGATATACACCAAAAACCCCGGGTGTTTGGGAAATAAGTCACCCTGACAGGGTCAAAAAAGACCCTGTCAGGGTGACGGAATATTAGTGATCAAATTGGCCCTATTTTCCCTTGCTATTTCCTGAAGATTTCTTTATAATTAATCATCAACATTATAACATTTATAAAATTAATAAATATAAAGGAGTTAAACAATGACCAAGAAAATTAATATACTCTTAATATTTCTGTTGATCCTCAGCAGCTGTGGTAAACATTCCAATGATCTGAATACTATAATCGATTCTGTAACCAAAAATGAAATGCAGAGCACCCTTGAGTTCCTCAGTCTCGATCTTCTAAAAGGAAGAGCACCGGGAACCAGAGGCGGCGAGTTAGCCGAACAGTATATGAAAAGTGTATATAAGCTGCTTGATTTCGAACCGTATCAAGGAAATTACTTCCATCCTTTTATCCTGAAGGGATACAGCATACATGACCTGTCTCTGTCACTGAATCGTATTCCCTGCAAGCTGCATAAAGATGTTATGGGCAGTTATACCAGAGAACAGAAGCAGTTTACCATCAATGGGGGTGTGGTGTTTGCCGGATTCGGCATCATCTCAGAAGACTGGAACTGGAATGATTACAAAGGTGTCTCTGTAAAAGATAAATTTGTAATTATTCGGGTGAATGAACCGGGTCCTGAAAATCCTGATCTGTTCAAGGGCTCAGCCCTGACCTATTACGGCCGCTGGACCTACAAAATTGAAGAAGCAGCTCGTCAGGGAGCCAGAGGAATACTGTTGATCCATACCAAAGAATCTGCCGGATATGGCTGGGAGGTAGTGCAGAATTCCTGGGGCGGAGAAGAACTGTACCTTCCTTCCATGGTGGATAACAACCTTGCTTTCCGGGGGTGGATCAGAGAAGAAAAACTCCAGAGTATTCTCTCAGAAAATAAAATATCCCTGGACCGTCTATATCGGCAGTCAGAAAAACGTAACTTCAAACCTGTGGATCTGGATCTTTCTATACAGATTAAAGGGACAAACTCTTTCCGCACTCTCAAAACCAGAAATGTTGTTGGTGTTATTCCAGGCAACCATAACAAATTAAAAGAAAAAGCAGTTATTCTCAGTGCTCATATTGATCATCTGGGAATGGACCCTGCTCTGAAAGGAGATGCCATCTTTAATGGTGCCATTGACAATGCAGCCGCAGTTGCTGCCATGATGACAACTGCAAAAATTCTTAAAAAATATCAGCAGAATCTGGAGTATTCAATCATTGTTCTTGCCTGTCAGGCTGAAGAGTCCGGACTACTCGGTTCCCGCTACTTTGCCAGCACTCTTGATCCTGAGAATATAATTGCCAATATTAATTTTGAATCCACCCCGGTCTGGGAGAAATCCAGAGACATTATGGCTGTTGGTGCTAAATATTCCAGCTTAGAGGATATTATAAAAAAGATAGCTGAAAAACAAAATCTTGACTATTCCTACTTTTCCATGTCCAATCAGGGATTTTTCTACAGATCCGACCAGTTCAGTTTTGCCCGCCAGGGAATCCCCTCCATTTGGATTTCAGCAGGAGAAGATTTTGTCAGTGGAGAAAACAAAATCAAAGAATTCTTCCTGGGCAACTACCATACTGTCAAAGACGAATACAATCCTGACTGGCCTCTGGAGAGTTTGAAACAGACGGTTACAATGTCTGTACTTTTGGTTGACTATCTGAACCGGTATACACCGGAAATTACCTGGAAGGGTAAAATGACTTTTCCGGTGGAAAATAAATAGCTTCAAAAGGATTAGAATATTTGATTTATATTCGATCAACCTGGATATATATCCTGGTCGAATAATATAATGAGGACATGTGTCCTTATTATATCTAATCATAGTAAATTTAAATATCATAGTATCAAAGAACGATCAATGTTTTGTTCGCACCAAATAAAGGATACATATCCTTTATTAATAATAGCCCGGCATGAATATACTGGACTATCGAATTAGATGATAATTTTCTTTATTAGTATTAAAAATTATTTTTTGACAATTATCTTATATTTTATTAAATTATAAAATCTAAAAATATACACTTGTTTTAAAATGGAGAAAAAATTATGAAAGGGAAAAAATTACATGTAAAATTCATAACATGCTTTGTTATTCTATTCCTCTACTCTTATCAATTAACCGCCCAATCTACCCAAACCAAACCCGCTCAGCGACTCAAATGGTACCAGCAGCATGTTGATATGAAAGAAAAATCTCTGTTTAAAAATCTGCCCTGGCAGTTCATTGGTCCTACAAATATCAGCGGCAGAATGACAGATGTTGCTGTCGTATCACCCAAAGGTGAACATTACACTATTTATGCTGCCAGTGCTTCCGGTGGTGTGTGGAAAACTGTGAATGAAGGCACGACCTGGGAACCTGCATTTCAGCATGCCGCTTCCACATCAATTGGTGATGTAACTATTGCTCCCTCCAATCAGGAGATTGTCTGGGTTGGCGGCGGAGAGGCAAATATTTTTCGCAGTTCTATGGCAGGCTCTGGTGTGTACAAATCTACTAACAGCGGTAAAACCTGGGAACATATGGGGCTGGCAGGAACCCATACCATACCCAGGATTATAATCCATCCTCAGAATCCGGATATTGTATACGTTGCTTCTTCCGGACATGAATGGACCAATAATGAAGAACGGGGGGTGTATAAAACTACTGATGGAGGAAAAAACTGGGAAAAAATTCTGTATATTGACCAAAAAACCGGAGTTATTGATCTGGTTATGGATCCCACTGACAGTCAGATTCTCTACGCTGCAACCTGGCAGAGAATAAGAAAGAAATGGAATGACCCCAGGAATGAACCTGATTACACTGGAAGCAGTATTTACAAAACCACTGACGGCGGTAAGAACTGGGAAGAAATTGTAAATGGCTTGCCCGAAGCCCGGTATCGGGGCAGAATTGGTATAGATCTCTGCAAATCCAAACCACAGATAATGTACGCCTTTATTGACAATTACCAGACAGTTGGAGAATGGGATACAGATACGACAGATTCCTATGGCAGACCTATGGAGAAAATGATCAAGGGAGCAACTGTCTATCGAAGCGATAATGGAGGTGAATCCTGGAGACAAGTCAGTAAAGAAAATGATTATATGAGAACCCTTTGTGCAACTTACGGATGGGTTTTCGGACAGATTCGGGTGGATCCTATTGATGAGAATAAAATCTATGTAATGGGACTCGGATTAAATTTGTCTGAGGACGGCGGAAAGACCTTCAGGGATTTACCCGGAATGCATGGTGACCATCACGGATTATGGATAGATCCGGAAAATACAGATTATCTGGTCAATTGTAATGACGGTGGTCTGAGTATATCGTATGATGGTGGTAAAAACTGGAGGAATTTTACTGATAATCTTCCTGCAGTACAGTTCTTTGACGTAGCTTATGATATGGATACTCCTTTTCATGTATATGGTTCCATTCAGGATCACGGAAGCAGAAGAGCTGCGGTTGATCTCAGTCAGGGAAGAAATTTTATCCCTGCAGTAGAATGGGAGAATGCACCCGGCGGTGAAGGAAGTGACCATGCCATAGATCCCACCAATCCTGATATAGTATATTCAGCAGGCTTTTATGGTTCTCTTACCAGAACCAATGTAAAGACAGGTGAAACAAAATCAATAGTTCCCAAAGCTGAAAAAGGAGAACCTGAATTAAGGGGACAATGGGTGGCTCCTTTTATTATATCTCCTCATAACCCACGGATCATTTATCATGGTATGAACTGTCTATTCCGTTCCCTTAACATGGGGGAAGACTGGGAGAAAATAAGTCCGGATTTAACCTATAATGATCATGAAAAGATAGGGGATATCTCTTATCAGACCATTTTTACTATATCAGAATCCCCTCTGAAATTTGGTCTGATCTATGCAGGAACTGATGATGGGAGAGCTCATGTAACCAAAGACGGTGGCCGGCACTGGACAGAGATCTCTAAAAAGCTCCCGGAAAAATGGATATCCCGTATTGTGGCTTCAAAATATCACGATTCTACTGTGTATTGTGCTCAAAATGGAAAACGGGATGATGATTTTGCTGCCTATCTCTGGAAATCCACAGATTATGGGAACACCTGGAAAGATATTACCAATAATATTCCCTGTGGTCCCATCAATGTCATAAAAGAGGATCCACGAAAAGAAAATATATTGTATGTAGGAACAGATCTGGGAGTGTATGTTTCCATTGACGGAGGTAATACCTGGAATACATTACATAAGAATTTTCCTGCTACATTTGTACATGATCTGGTAATCCATCCCCGGGAAGACCTATTAATTGCTGCGACTCATGGTCGGGGTATGTATGCCATAAATGTCAGGCCGGTACAAAAACTTACATATGAAATTCTGAAAAAAGATTTACATGTTTTCAATGTAACTGAGGGAAAAGTACCACCCTCAAGATGGTGGGGCAGACTCATACCAGTTAATATTAATTTTTATTTAAAGAGAGAAACTAAAGTTACATTGATAATAAAAGACACATCTGAAAATATTGTAAAAAAATTCGACCAACTGGGAGATAAAGGATATAATAAGATTAGTTGGGATTTACAGAAAGGCTCTTTCAAAACTGATGAAGAACCAACCTTAGTTCAGCCTAATTTATATACTTTTATATTAAAAACCAAATCTACTGCATATGAAGGTAAAATAATGGTAGGATCCTAATAGGTAATGCTTGACTTTTATAAATTTATTATGTACATTTACTTCAAATTTTTAACCAGTAATATTGGAGGAATAAATATGAAGAAAATTTTTTTATTATTATCAGCCTTAATTCTTATCATAACTTTACTGTTCACAGGCTGTCAACCACCAGAGGTTACATCTGCCAAAGTATACATGAATAATAAAAATTATGAAATGGCACTGGAACAAGCCGAACTTGCAGTTGAAAAACATCCGGAAAATGCTACAGCACATTTTATATTAGGAAAAGTTAATGCTGAGTTAGAAAATTATAATAAGATGGTTGATGCTTTTGATAGTTCACTTGAAATCTCTTCTGAACATGCTGAGGAAATTGAAAGCATCAAAGAGATAAGGTGGTTTCAACTTTTCAATTTAGGAATTGAAAATTATAACAATAACGACCTGGAAGCAGCAGCCGAAAATTTTTCCACGGCTATAAAAATCAAACCTGACGATACTAATTCTTACAAAAATCTTGCTCTTTGTTACTCAAATTTGGATAGTAGTGAAAAAGCAATAAATACTCTTGAAAAAGCAATTGAAATTAATCCTGAAAGTACAGATCTGAAACAATCTTTAGGTATTGCTTATTATCAGGCACATCAGTTTGAAAAATCTATAGATATATTTCAACAAGTTGCTGAAGAAACAAAATCAGACACATCTCAAACAGATACATATTCTCTGGCTATTCAACAAATTGCCTACTCTTATGATCAACTTGGAAAAGCTGAAAAAGCAATTGGAGCTTACGAAAATGCATTAAATGTATTTCCTAATAACTATGATTTAATTTATAATTTAGGCCGTCTCCATTATATACAGGAAAATTATGAACAGGCCATAAAAAACTTTAAAAAAGTTGCAGATGCTAATTCGGATGATTATAATGCTAATTATAACACTGCTATGAGCTATTTACAAGCTGAAGAAGATGAAAAAGCTATTCCTTATTTTAAAAAAGCAATTGAAATAAAACCTGACAGTTACGATGCCTGGAATAATCTTGGAGTAGTATATGTGCGAGCAAATATGCCTAAAAAAGGGAAAGAAGCTTTTGATAAAGCAAGTGAATTAGATGAAGAAAGCAATCAAAAAGAAAATTAATTGATCAATTGATAGTAAAAGGCCTGAGTTATTGTTTACTCAGGCCTTTTACTATTTTAAATCACTGCATAGAAATTTATAGAGTAAAAAACTTACATTATTGAGAAGTATCTTTCATTTGTTTTTTATATATTTCCCTGATTTTTAAAAATATATTATCATATGCACCTTTTTTAAAATCAGGAAAACTCCATGGGTAGGGATGATAAACACCTTTTTGATAATGTAAAGTTAAATCTGCCCATATTCCATTATTTAGATAGATCTTATTACCATTATACTTGCCTGAAGCTAAAACAATTTTGTCATAATCTAAATAACCTGAATCAATATTAACCGTCCTTTTCCTCGATATAGATAGTTTCGATTCTATATTGTTAGTCTGAATTTTAATAGCAGCAAGAAGATCGGGGGATATCAGATTTTTAAAGGAAATAAATATTCTGTATATATCATTCCCCATTTCTGAATTGTAATAGTCAGTTATATCAAATTTAAAACATATGCTTTTATAATCAATCTCACCAAATTCAGATTCGAGTAATTCCAAACTTTTACTCAAAAATTTATCATCACTGTAAAGAATCCCTGCAATCATTTTAACTTTGGTTATGTTGGTTTCTGGTTCCATATAATGAAGGTTAAATGTATGTTATATAATTAAGGTTTCCAAATTTCCTGTTCTTGTTTGATCATTTTGTTCTTTTCAAGAGCTTCTATGGCTTCCTCAATTTTCTGATGATTGATTTTCAGTATATTAGAAATAGTCTCCGGCAAATTTCCTTTTAAATTATGATTAATTTTATCATAAAAAGTTGTCTCACGCATAAATGTTCTGTGAATATAGATCATCTTATTTTCAATTACAGTGGCAATACATATAGCATTCATAGAATTCCAATTAAAAGATGATAACCAATATTCTAAGAATTCTTTTTCAGATACAGGTTTATTGACAAATTTATATCTCCATTTTATATTTTTATTATTAAATGTATACAGAATATAACTATTATTACATTCATCAAATTTTAATTTTATACCTGAAAAAGGTGTTCTGGTGATTACCGGTTTTCCCCGGGATAAATATAAAGGCTGATTTAACAAATAACCAGGGTCTACTAGATATGATTGAGAATTATGAACAACAACAAAAGCACAGTGCACATTCTTTCCCCAATTCATATCAGCCATAACTATATACCCTTTAAAACCATGAAATGTCAATATTGTCTTCAGTAAAAATGTTACAGAAAAACAAGTACCCCCAAAATTGAATTTGAAATGATCTTCCATTACTTCATCCGGAAATCTTATTTTAAGGGGATCATCAAAATTTTTATATCGTTTGATGATTTTACTCATATTTTCATATGGAATTCTTGAAAAATAATATAATATCTCTTTTAATAAATTAATTGAAGGTTTACGAATTGATATAGAATATTTTCTATTAAATTCCTGTACAGAATTAAAATAATGCGCTGTTACGAGGTCAATGTCTGTATTAATTGCCATAAATTAACAGTTCTAATAAATTAATTTTTCATTGAATAATTAATTTAAGAAAAATAAAACAACAATACAAATCAGTTAAGTATGATTAGCTCCGTGTTTTAATGTACTTAATATTTTTTCAAAAAACAGTGTGACAAAAAGAGCTAAAAGGACAAAAGGAATATACAATAATAATTGACTATGAGATGTTAAAGTATTAAAAGCAGATTTCAGGTATTCATTCTCAGTAAAAACTTTAAGTATGACAGATAAATCAAACGACTGCAAAGATGAAAGTAAATCAGTAAATATAAAAGCAACTACAACAGCTGTAATAAATAAAAATATTATAAAACATATATCAATTTTTGGTGATAATAAATAGGAAAAACGATTATTTTTTATTTTTTTAATAACAGATTTTGAAGTTAAATGAGAAGTATCATATTCTGGTGCAGTAGCCAGGGTAGAGTTGATTATTTGATAAAGTTTTACATATTTTGCACATTCACTGCATTGCAAAAGATGTTCACGCTGATCTTCAGTGACTTGATTTGCTTCAGCAATAATCTGTATTTCCTCTTCAGTTAAATGTTTACTTTGCATATTTCTTTATCCTTAAATTTTGATAATAATCTTTTTTTTAATTCTTTACGGGCCCGGAAAATATAACTTTTCACACTTCCTTGGGGAATATTCATTATTGTCCCGATTTCTTTATAACTCATATTTTCCAGATGAAAAAGCGTTAAGACAGTTTTATAAATATAATTTAGGTTTTCGATTTCTTTGTGTACATGGTCAGTAATTTCTTTTAGGGAAATTTGGTCGTCAGGAAGCAATTCTGTATCTGAGAAAGGATTTATGTAGGAATTAATAAGAATACTTTGTTCGATTGACTCCGGCCTGTGTTTTTTAATATGATTTAAACAAGTATTATATGCTATCTTACCGATCCAGGTAGAAAATTTTGACTGAAAACGAAAATGCTTGATATTTTTATATACTTTAAAAAAAATATCCTGAAATAAATCTTCTCTGTCAGCAGAATTTGATACCATTCGGAATATAATATGTATCACCAGATTTCGATATTTATCAATAATAATCTCAAAAGCAGAATGATCTCCGGCTTTTACTTTTGAGAGTAATTCCTTGATATTCTTATGTTCTAAATCTTTTTTTATCATCTGTATATAAGACATCTTAATACAGAAAATGTTACAAAATTTTTATTAAATTGCAACATTTTTTCGTCTTATTTGTCTATAATAATGAAACAAAAAATAATTAAAAAATGGAGGTCTGTAATGATAGGTGCTGTTATTGTCGGATTGATTTTCTTATCAATTGTTGCAATGATAAAAATTGTGTCTGATACAAAAATCAGACAGCGTTTAATTGAAAAAGATATGGTGAAAGAAGATGTTAAATATTTATATCCGGAAAAATCTCCAAATGCTCCAACCAGTCTAAAATGGGGAATGGTTCTGATCGGTATCGGACTTGCTTTTATTATCGGACAACTTGTAGATGATTTTTATCAGACAGAAGTAACAATTGGAAGTATATTTTTATTATCCGGTATAGCTCTTTTAATTTATTATCATATAGCAAAAAAACATTTCAGTGATAATGATAATAAATGATAAGTTAAATATAAATTAGAATTATATGTGATCAAGCATTTGTTGCTGTATAGCAATGCTCTCTTCCACCCTATCCTCTGGAACAAAAATACGAACCCCTCCCATCGGAGTAGTACCGGGAAACTGATAGGCATCCCCAATACCTTCTGATCTGATATAACAGGGAATGCCTTTCGCATCAAGGGTGTCTTTAATCATATCAGCATACACCCGGCCGGGCAGGCTGGGAAGCGGAACAAATTTAATATTATCCAAGTTTTTACCCTCATCTTCCTGGGGCAGCTTTTCTACTAATTTTTCCCCGCAATCAGGACACACTGTGATCCCGGGTTTATATTCATATTTACAAACAGGGCAAAACAAATAAATTACTCTCCTAATTTTTTCAGGACATTATGGACTGTATATTATAAGGTTTCCAGAACCTCCTTGATTCTTTCA
>JAWODZ010000192.1:0-3415 GCA_046483025.1 bacterium | reverse complement strand
AGATAATCTCTATTTTTCCATTTTTTTTTATAATTTTATAAATTTTTTGATTTTTCATTGAAATATATGATTTATTAGTTAGTTTGATTATTGAAAGATAAAAAGAGATACGCCTCGGTCTGGCTCGTATTACAAAAGTTAAAGGCCCGAATTATTCTATAAAATTGAATGTATTGGATTAAGTATATTTTTTCTATATTTATTTTTTCACAATTGAAAAAGAATATTATATGTTTTATATATGTATCCAGTATATTTTATAATAAATTATTAACCAAATATTTAAGTAGTTTGAGATAATTAATCATGCTTACCTATATGTTTTGAGGGAGGAAAAAAATGAAAAAAACAATTTGTTTTGGAATAGTTTTGACGCTAGTGATGACAGCCATATCTGGACTTATTGCAATTCCAACCATTGCAGATTCAGATGAGGATTTTCCAATTCTATATGCCGATCAAGATACACCTGTTGGAAATGTAGAAGTAACAAACGACGCTGAGAACCTCTATGTTAAATATTTCATAACTGAAGATGATTGGTGTATCACAGAAACACATTTGCACGTAACCGATACCTTATCTGAAATTCCTACTAATCCTAGAGGTAATCCAATCCCAGGCCATTTCATGGAAAATGATGAACATGATTGTGTTACCGAATTCACTTATACTTATAACTTAGCTGAATATGGATGGAACGCTAATACACCGCTATATATAGCAGCTCATGCAGTTGTTGTACGTCCAATTGAAGATTGTGTAGAAGAAGTCTGGATGATTGGTTATGAAGAAACAAAAACATGTCAATGTACTTCTGATCCCGATTATTCTTGCTACACACATTATGCTAACGAATTTAATACAAAGAAAGATTTAGACGGAGATGGGATATATACTGATCCTATTGAAGATTGTGGGGATCCAGGTGTCGGATTAATTGAACATAGGCCAGATTATACAACACCATTTATCGTTGGAACAACTCCATTTGAGGAATTTGCTTATAATCAAAATACAAATCAAGATTATGCTACTAATATTGATGTGCAGTGGAACGGTGAACTTTTATTTGGTGGAGAATTAACCGTTTCTTGGTCACCGGGAAAAAGTGCAACAGAGAAAAAAGAAGTAAGTGTTGACGGAACTCTAGTTGATACATTCATTCAAAGTGGTACACCAATATCTGGACAAGGATACTGGCTCGATAAGTATCCAGTATACCAGGATTCAGTGCAAGTTGACCCCCTTTCAGAAGGAACTCATACTATCAATTTCAACCATATTCAAGGTGATGGCACCTCTTTTGACTGGATTAGACTAACTAAACCATGTGAACAATGGGAATCTGCTTGGGGAGATGGAACTCGTTTTGTCAATCGTGGCAATTGGGCAACATACTTTACCTACGATATCAAAAGTTGGGAGTGTGTAGAAATAATAAACGTTAATGCAGCAGATTCAGATGGAGAGAATTCTGATATATTAGAAGATGGAACAAATTACAAATTTGAAGTAACTGGAACTTACTCAAATAAACCATCAGACCCACATCTTGTTGATGCTAAGTATATAAGTTTTGATAATTGGGTTACTTGGCTTGATGCATATCCCAATCGTGATAATACCTTGCTTGAATTAACCGTAAATGATAATTTTGTCAATTGGGGAGATTATAATCCAGATCACACATATTACCATGAGTTTGAAGGTGATGGGAATCCGGTAAATTTTGCTGTATATGACACTTATTATGGTGATAACGTAGGTTCTTTTACAATAAAAATTTACGAATGGGTATAAACCTATTCTATTTTTTTTTTTATCTATGATAGTGCTTATTGAAACAATACTGATCAACTAAAAGTGGATATCTATAAGTTGATCTAAATCCACTCTCTTTTTCTTTTTTTGAAAATGTTATTTATATATACTTTTTTATTATTAATTAATTTTATAAACTTATTACCGAGGCGATGCTTGATCTCAGGAGGCTTTTCCCTGAGCCTGATAAAAGGTTCCTCCTGATAATACTGCCTGAATAATTCTTTCACCTCTTCATCCGATATTTTTCCTGCAGGGATGGAATAAATGGAAGTTAAAATGCCCCGGTCCACAGGCAAAAGATGGGGTGTAAACTGAACGGTGCTGTTCTCCTCTGATAATTCGCTTAATGTTTCCTGTATTTCAATGGTATGCCGGTGGCTTTTTATACCGTAAGCTTTAAAATTATCATTCACATTTGGAAAATGGGTCACTTCTTTTGGCTTCACCCCCGCCCCTGTTACGCCGGTTTTCGAATCCACAAATAACCGGTCAGGCTGAATCAGACGCTCTTTCAACAATGGATACGCACCCAAAATCGCTCCTGTGGGGAAACAACCGGGATTGGCCACGAGCCTGCCCATTGCAATGCGTTCCCGGTACAATTCAGAAAGCCCAAAAACGGCATCATTAAAACCTTCAGGATAGGAGTGCTCTATATTATACCAGTCGTAATAACTTTTTGGAGAGCTGAGCCTGAAATCCCCCGAAAAATCAATCATCTTAAACGGCCTGTCTTTCCATTTTCTTACATATTCCATAGATACCCCATGAGGCAATGCCAGAAAAACCAAATCCGGCTGGTAATCTCCGATATCCTCTGCTGACCTTAATTCAACATCACATATCCCCTGGAATTGAGGATGGATATCCGAAAATTTCTTTCCTCGATAGGTTTCTGAAGTAATGAGCTCTATCTGAATCTGCTTGTGGAAAGCCAGTATTCGCACCAGTTCCGATCCTGTATATCCTGTGGCCCCTATGATCGCTACTTTTTTCATATTACTTTGATTCTTCTTCCAGTGATTGATACATAACGTCAAGCACGGTATTCAGCTCGTTGTAGGTGATATTTAACGGAGGAACAAAGCGTAGAACATTTTCTGCCGTTGCGTTCGCGAGCACACCTTTTTTGAGCATTCTGGCTACAATGGGTTTGGTCTCAAACTCAAATTCAATCCCGATCATCAGGCCCAAACCCCGAACTTCTTTAATCCCGTACTTTTCCGGTTGGTTGTTAAGGATCTGTTTTCTCATCCATTCTCCTTTTTCTATGGCCTGTTTGGCGAGACCCTCATCCTCTATCACTTCAATAGCTGCAAGTGCGGCGGCTGTAGCAAGCGGATTGCCGCCAAAGGTAGTTCCATGATCTCCGAAACCAATCACTTCGGAGACTTTCTCATTGGTAATAATGGCACTGATAGGTACGCCGCTTCCTAAGGCCTTGGCAGAAGTAAGAATATCCGGCTGGACACCGAAATGTTCTTTGGCAAAAAATTCACCGGTACGTCCCATTCCGCATTGAATTTCGTCAAAGATCAGCAGTATATTTTCTTTATCACATAGCTCCCGCAACTGCTTCATAAATGTT